>JAHEBB010000766.1 GCA_024642575.1 Trueperaceae bacterium
AGGGTTCATATCACCCAAACCATCTAGCGTCAATATAAAACCATCCCCTATTTGAAGCGCTCCAACCCAAGAAGGACTACAAATACATAAGAGCAACGTGGTAGCAAGCTTCTCAAGCTCTGGGCTTTGATCAGTTGCTAATTCCTCAGCCAGTTTAAAGAGTCTAAGCCGCGTGGTTTCGGCAATCTCAATTAGAAACTTCTGAAAATCATCTTGATAGCTTGCTAGCGAAGGGTTTAGCTCGAGCTGTTCTACTGTATAAGCTTCAACAAATTCGGTGGTCTTTTCCGCGCCTAAAGCAGCGTAATCGGCATAGCCTGCACCATCTGCGGCAACAAGAATAAGCGTTTCTGATTGCTCACTCCAAAAAGCTCTACTAAAGTCCTCAGAAGCTGTCTTTTGGCTTAGGTGTTTCCTGCCAACAACCGAAGACGCTACATATTTCCACAAAGCGCTCATGACTAAGGTACATCTAGCTCTGACCAGTCATCTTTTGGCATTTTAGGTCTATCCCCTGTCCCACTATGAGATACGGCTATAAGTCCTTGAGACACCCACCTAAACAAATTACCAAAACTCAGACCCTCGAGCTTTTTGGCACTGCGACGTGAAAGACTGTTTAAAATATCCATATCCGCTTCATTCACGCCAACCGCAAAGAAAAATAGCTTTTGCTGCTCCTCTGATTCTTTGATGCGTTTAGCAGCACTTAACCACTCATCGGTAGGTGCCCCATCGGTAATTAAAAACATCCAGGGTCGATAGTAGGCCCGACCTTCATCCAGATACTCTTGCACTCGGTTTTCAAGTGCTTGTAACCCTGCCCGTATGGCTTCCCCCATAGGGGTTGTGCCACGCAAATTAAGTTCGGGAGGTTCCCAGTCCATCGCTTGAACAAAGGGCCAGGCTTCAAGGTAGGTATCGCCAAAGGTAATCGTTCCAACTTCGACCCTCCGTTTGGATAAAGAATCTTCTTGTAAATAATTTGCAAACGCCTGAAGCCCTGCCTGAAGCTGAGCATGCGGCTCACCTTCCATCGAGTTTGAAACATCCAGAAGGAGCATGATAGGACATCTTGGCTCAAAATCAATGGCGATAGTTTTATCAAGATCGAAAGGGTCATTTGCGTTATCTGCCATAAGCATTCCTTTTCAAGCCTAGTAATTCTGAATATTTTAACATCTCGAACTCGAGTTGGTCGTTACAAGTGGGTAGTTACTAAAAAGAAATACCCTTTAATGTCTATATTTTATTATCTACTCTTCCTTTCTCAAGGTGACCAAATATTTAATCGTCTGCATCCTCTTACGCTCTGGCTCGAGCGCCAAATCTCCTAACACCTCCTCCAAAAGCCCGAGTTCTTTTACAGTCATGACTTCCAAGCTCGAGCAGCCCGTAATGACTTCCTGAAGTTTTTGCTGTTCTGCCTCAGAGGTTATTTTTAGGGTTTGGTAGTGCCCGAGGATTTTACTTTGCAATTGGTTCTTTTCTTTTTCAGACATAGCTATCTCCTATCAAAAAAGGACGCAAGCTTTGAGCTTGCGTCCTTCAAATGTTGTTGAACGTTAGGCAGCTTTTAAGAATTCATCATGACTAGCGTCTTCGGCATCAAGCATTAAGCGCTTGGGCAAATAGCTTACGAGTGCTTTATGCTTGCTCAGATAAGCAACGGCATCTGCTTTGTTCATGGCAGTGACATCAATGGGGATGCTTACAGCTTCAGCCAGTTCTGCTAATTCAGCTTTACTATGAAGCTTTAGATAATCTGGCTCTGAGGCGTCAAAGAAATCTTTTGGCTCGAGTCCTGTTTCTTTGGCAACGATTTGTTTAATCTCGGTATTCCAGGGGGTATCGTCATACCCATGGGAGATCATGACAGCGGTTAGCTGGGAAAAGAGCTGGTAAAGCTCAGCGTCTGCTTTGGTTTTTAACTTATCGAAAAGGTCAAAAGCGTCTTGCTCATAAGGTTTGACTTTGGGTAAATAAGGCTTGTTTTCATCAAGGTGCGTATCATCAAGGTTCAGTTCGCTTATAAGCTTAGCGAAAGCAGTTTGCAAGGTATCACTGAAGATGCGGTTGCTAGGATTAGTTTTGCTTGGTTTGCCCGGCTCGAGCCTTATATCAAAGCCTTTCACCCCTAAGAGCATCATGATGTTTAAGATGAGGCAGAGTCTAAAATCTTCACTGGCTTTTTCATGAACAGCTCGGGTTAAGGTCGTAGCTTCCCATTCATTACGTCTACGGTTCTCTCGTTTTTC
>JAHEBB010000767.1 GCA_024642575.1 Trueperaceae bacterium
CTGGCTGTGCCTTTGACTGCTGAAGTGGGTGTGGGTAAGAACTGGCTCGAGGCAAAGTAGGTTTCAACTTCCTTTTAACATTCAGGCTATATCCTTATCTCGGCTCGAAATAAGCGAGCGAGCCCAAAAAGAGTTTTTTCATTTCTCTCCCAAAAGTGCCCCTGAAAATGGGGCATTTTTATTAGCAGACTCACTTAGCAAAAACTCACGTTTAAGACTGAAGGGTTAATTTGATAACCAAAAACAAATCCTACGCTTTAAAACTAGCTCTGGTTTTGCCAAGTTCAAAATGCCAGAATAGAGCAGAATGACTCCAGCCTCAGGCACTAACCCTTTAAGACGCGTTGTTTTAGTCGTAGCTCTATTAAACCTAGCTTATTTTGGCATTGAATTTGGTGTGGCTCGAGCCATTGGTTCTGTTTCTCTTTTTGCTGATAGCATTGACTTTTTAGAAGATGCTTCGGTAAATCTGCTCATTTTGCTAGCCCTTGGCTGGACTGCCCGCAACCGTGCAAGATTAGGAATGGGTCTAGCAGGCATTTTACTAATTCCAGGCTTGGCTACCCTCTGGACGGCCTGGGCAAAATTTATGCACCCTTTAGCACCCGACAGTTTGCCTTTATCTCTAACAGGTCTGGGGGCTTTGCTCATTAATCTAAGTTGCGCCTTTATGCTGGTTCGGTTTCGTCACCATCAGGGAAGTCTAAGTCGCGCGGCTTTTTTATCAGCAAGGAATGACGCTCTGGCCAATATTGCTATTATCTTCGCGGCTTTACTGACTTATTTTTTACCTTCAGCCTGGCCAGATCTGATTGTCGGTTTAGGCATTGCGGCTATGAATGCTGACGCCGCCAGAGAAGTTTGGGAGGCGGCTCGAGCCGAACATTTAAGTGCAAACCTAGAACCTTAACCTCTTTCAGGAGACTTTATGACATCTGCACCCTGGCTCTACTGGGCCTTACTTTCCGCTGTTTTTGCCGCTCTCACTGCCATTTTTGCCAAACTTGGCCTAAAAGGTATTGACTCTGACTTTGCTACCTTAATTAGAACTTTTGTCATCATTATTGTACTAACTGCCTTTGTTTTCTTTACCAAAAAGTGGGTCAATCCCTTTAGCCTCAAATCAAAAACCTGGCTTTTTCTTATTCTTTCTGGCTTTGCCACGGGTGCCTCGTGGCTTTGCTATTTTCGAGCTTTACAGCTTGGCAAGGCAGCCAAAGTTGCACCTGTTGATAAACTCAGTGTCGTTTTGGTGGCGCTTTTCGCGGTGGCCTTTTTAGGTGAACGGCTTCAGTTTAAGGACTGGTTTGGCATCTTCTTGGTTGCTGCTGGCGTTTTAACTTTGGCACTTTCAGCATAATTTTTCTATATTTGAGCTACAGTCAAAGAATGCCTACAGAAAACGCTTCATTAAAAGGATACTTTTAACCATGCTTGCAAAATCGCAATCCCTTTTTTCTTATCTTCGCTCTAAACTAAGGTTCAGTTTACCCCTCCTCATATATTGGGCTTTTTTGCTCCTTATGCTCTTTGTATTTATGAAGCTCGCAGCTGAGGTGTATGAAAAAGAAGGCTTTTGGTTTGACGCCCCCATTCTTACCTATTTACATAGTCTGCAAAGCCCGCAACTGACTCGAGCTGCCTTATTCATTACAGAGTTAGGTTCGGGGCTCGTTTTGGGCAGCGCCAGCCTTATCCTCTTAATGGTTTTCTGGCTACGCTCGAGGTGGCGAGATTTGTTCTTTTTTGCCCTTGCCTTTGGCGGCACAGTCCTTTTAAACCTCAGTGTCAAACAGGTTCTCGGGCGCATAAGACCTGGGCTTTTTCCCCAACTTAGTCAAGAAACCAGTTTTTCTTTTCCCAGCGGTCACACAATGGCAAGCGCTGGCTTTTTGCTTAGTATCTTCCTTTTGGTACGCAAACATTATCCAGCTTACCAATGGCTTGCGGCTAGTCTGGGCGTGATTATAGGTCTTGCTATTGGCATCTCACGACCTTACTTGCAAGTCCATTTCCCTTCCGATGTTTTAGCAGGTTGGGCACTAACCATAACCTGGGTTTTAGGGCTAAATCTCTGGTACAGCCATAGCCGCACAAAAGTTGAAGGGGACTAAGGGCATTTATCCGCATAGGTGATAAATACTTCTTGTGTAAAATGGCTTAGAACGTCTCGAGCCTAAACTCGAGCCTGGAGGAACCGTGACTGTAGCTACAAAAACCAATATGAAGGTCGCCGTTATGAAAGGTGCGCATCA
>JAHEBB010000241.1 GCA_024642575.1 Trueperaceae bacterium
TCTGAACCTTAATGGCATTGATATAGATGTGGAAGTTTTCGATGGACAGGCAATTTTTGAAGGGGACATGATTTTAGGAACTATCGATGAACTTAGGTCAACTGAGTTCTCAACGCAAGGTGTCACGATTGATGACGACTGTGGCTGGATTTTGTGTCACGACTTTAGATGGCCTAATGGAGAAATTCCTTTTGTGATTAACAGTAGCCTTAGTGCTACCATGCGCTCACGCATTAACAGCGCTATAGCGCACTGGGAAGCTAATACTCAAATCAATTTTGTGGCTAAGCAGTGGTATCACGGAGATTATGTAGAATTTCGTTCAGGTAGTGGTTGCTCGGCTGCTGTAGGACGGCGTGGTGGACAGCAGTTTATTAATCTGGCATCAGGTTGTTCAAGAGGCAATATCATTCATGAGATGGGTCATGCAGTAGGTTTATTTCATGAGCAGACTCGCTGCGACCGCAATAGCTTTGTACGTATCCGTTTTGATCGCATCCCTGATAACCAAGAATTTAACTTCTCTAGACATTGTTCTGATGCAACAGATAGAGGTAGCTATGACTTTGGCTCAATCATGCACTACGGACCTACAGCTTTTAGCAGTAACGGACTACCTACTATTGAATGCCGCTTGACGTCTTGCCCAAGCTTCGGTCAAAGAGATGGGCTTAGCACCAGAGACAGGCAAACGGTTAATAACTGGTATTAAAGGTACAAATTAAAAGTTGCCTGTCCAATCTGCTGTCTTTTTCAACTTGTGCGTCCAAAGCAAAATAAATAAGTCCTACAAAGTAAACCCAGAGCATATAAAGCTCTGGGTTTACTTTGTTAAGTACCAGACATACCCCCATCGGGTATTTGGTTGTACATAAAGCCTTTTTTCTCAGTGCTACCATTAATCTTACTTAGAGCTTAAACGCTCTTGCTTGTACTATTTTCTGGAGGCAAATCATGGCAAGAACCATTCATCATTATGATGTAGCAATTATTGGTGGGGGACCAGCAGGCTTGACCGCTGGCATTTATGCTGGTCGCGGGCAACTGAGTACCGTTATCTTGGAAAAAGGTTTACCTGGTGGGCAAATTGCCCAGACCGACGAGGTAGAAAATTATCCTGGCTTTCCAGAGATTATTAGTGGACCAGACTTATCTCAAAGAATGGTAAAACAAGCCGAAAAATTTGGCGCTAAAATTCTTATGGAAGAGGTTTTGGGCTTGAGTCAAAATGCCAATGGTTTTTTGGTACAAGGCTACGACGCTGACTATCAGGCTAAAGCCGTGATTATTGCAACAGGTGCTAATCCCAGACGCTTAGGCGTCTCGGGTGAAGATGAGTTTTACGGTCGCGGAGTATCTACCTGCGCCACCTGTGACGGTTTTTTCTACCGCAATAAACATGTCATTGTGGTTGGTGGTGGCGACGCTGCCATTGAAGAAGGTATGTTCTTGACCAAATTTGCCGATAAGGTGACGGTCGTTCATAGACGCAGCGAATTACGTGCCAATAAAGAAGCGCAAAAGCGCGCCTTTGCCAACCCTAAAATGCACTGGATCTGGGACACTGTTGTTGAAGAAGTCTTAGGTAATGATGGTCAGGTTGTAGGAGTTAAGGCTCGTCAAGTAGAAACAGGCGAAGTTTCAACAATTGCCGCAGACGGCGTTTTTATCTATATTGGTCACATTCCAAATACGGATTATTTAAA
This sequence comes from Trueperaceae bacterium, assembly GCA_024642575.1. Lineage (GTDB taxonomy): Bacteria > Deinococcota > Deinococci > Deinococcales > Trueperaceae > JAHEBB01. Next base: position 1,707 of record JAHEBB010000241.1, read on the forward strand.
CGGCGTGGTGACTTTAAATGCAAATGGCTATGTTGATGTAAGAGATGAGATTTTCACCAACGTCGAAGGCATATTTGCCGCAGGTGATGTTTCTGATGAGGTGTATCGTCAGTTATCTACCAGTGTTGGAGCAGGTACAAGGGCCGCTATGGCAGCCGAGCGTTGGCTAGCTGAAAAAGAAAGTCATGCGGAAGCGCGTACAGCCGTTAGCGCTACTTAAACTTATAAAGTAAAAGCTCTTGATTATAACTGGCAATAAGCCAGTTTTCTCTGAGCCAGAGCGGGCGGCCAGCGGCTGCCCGCCATATTTTTTGTGGATCTTGAGTTGTCACTTGTATAAATAGACCATCTGCCTTTACTTTGTAGTTATTAGGGATTTCAAAAATACCCTCTCCTTGAGTACTGGGGGTTGGTTCAAATTGCGGTTTTATGTCTGTTAGTTTTATTTCCTTCTGATCAAGCCATATAATATCTGGGCCAAAACTGCTTAGCCCCGTTTCCGGTTGCCCAACTGCCTTAAGCAGTACGCTTGTTTGGGTGACTGGGTTAAACTTATCAACCAAAACCAAAAAGGGGCGGCTATTAATAGGTTTAAATTCAAAGGCCTCGAGCTGTGTTGGGGTTAAACCCAGAGCATCTGAAATGAGTTTAAGCGCCTCGAGCCTTTCGCCTGCCCTCTCTGTTTCCGTAAGTATCGTCCATTTTTCTGACCACAAATAGTGACTATAAACCCGAATGATGCTGCCATCTTCTTGCGGCACTGCCTTCCAGGCATCAAACTCAGTAATATCAACCACACGGTAGTGTGCCTGCTCTGAAAAACTTTTTGGCTGACTACGAAACGCTACCTCACCTTGCCAGGGTAAAACCTCGAGCCTTTCTGTACTGGAAAAACTATCAACAAGCTCGGCTTCCAAAGGAGATAAATTTTCTGGAATACCATCAGCCAGTGCCGGGCTTGGCGCACTATCTAAAACATCTGACATGGCTTCAGCGTATTTTGCCGCAGCGCTACGGTTGGCAAAACTACCCACACGAATCCTGAATACGGGGCCTTCAGGGGTGGCTACCCTTATAAGATAGGAGGGGTAACCTTGATCGCTTAGTTGTGACAAAAGCTCTAAAGCAGTAATTTCACTTGAAACGGCAATCACTTGAACTGTATATGAAATTGCCATAGCACTAGCAAGCAGCAGCAAACCAAAGGTTAAAACTAAGGTCTTAATAAGCTGTGCTAGCCTGATCACTAAAAGTCCTTGCGCTCAAATAAAATAACTGAGCATGCAGCAAATATCGCGGCATAAAGGGCAATAAGGGCAACCGTAATATTCAAGTTGCCAATGGGTGATACATAGGCATTAAGTTGTGAGGTCAAGAGGTAAGGCTCGAGCGAAGGAAAAACAATTAGTAGTTTCATGCTGATTAAGACAGCCAAGGTTGCTAGCGCCCCACCAGCTGCATTCATAAAAATAACCGTAAACAAAATGGCTAGTAAACTTATAGGCACCAAGCTCAGCGCCGCCATAATATAAGCGCGGCCCAGCTCAACGAGGGCTGCACCCGCAGAGAGCGTGCCCTGACCCAAAAGGCCACCCATACCCACGCCCGTACCGCCAGCAAAAGCGCCGTAACCATAAAATACCCCGGCAGCTAAAGAAATAAGGAATAAAAAGGCAAGCAGGGCAAAAGGATAGAGCATCGCCACCAGAATTTTGGCTAGAAGCCACTGCGAGCGCGTTACGGGGCGAAGCAAAATGGTAGGTAACGTACCATGACTTAGCTCAAGCCCAAGCAATTCGGCACTGGCAACAGCCACAATGAGCGGCAGCAAAAATTCCATACTGGAAAGCAAACTTAGAGCTGGCACCTGATACCCAGAAACAATAAAAAAGCCATAAACGGTAAAAATACCTGGCGCATAAGCCCATAATAAAGGGAATAAAATGAGGGCTATTAAACTAAACCTAAGACTTATTAAGTGAAACAATTTTGAAAATTCAATACTGCTAAGTTTAAGCATGGTTTCCCCTAGGCTACAGCACTTTCCTGACGGCTCGAGTCCTGTTTGCTGGTACTTAATCTATCCTGATAATAAGCCCGAAGGTTAAAGACATCAGGGCCTAAACCAAGCACATTGATGCCCTGTGTCGTTAAAACCCCTACCACATTACTTAAGGCATAAGGGTGACTGAGGGTAAAAATAACATTGTCCCCTCGGGTACCTACCTGTTTAATGAAATCCTGGCCCCTTAAAATTTGCTGGGCTTTTAAAGCGTCACTGACTTTAGCGCGGTAGCGCTCACGGCGCGCGGCAATATCAACTTCATCTATCAGCCTGCCTTCTTCCATAATGCCAACGCTCGAGCAGTAAGCGACCACCTCATCTAAGTGATGCGTGGATAACAAAACGGCTGCCCCTTCTTGCGCTGCCTCTTGCAAAACTGTGTGAACCAGATGCAAACTCAGAGGGTCCATACCACTAGCAGGTTCATCTAAAATAAGCACTTCGGGCTTGGTGAGCATAGCCGCAGCTACCCCAAGTCGCTGACGCATACCCAAGCTGTAAACCCCCGTTTTGGTTGCTTTTGCTTCGCTAAGCCCCATCATTTCTAAAACGTCTTGAATGCGCTCCTGGCTAACATCACCTGCCAGTTTGGCATGAAGTTGCAAATTTTCTTGGCCTGTTAAATAAGGATAAAATGCTGCGGGTGCTTCTACGACAGCGCCCAATTTTCGCCTGACCATAGGCTTTTCATGAGGGTCAAGCCCCAGCAAACTTACCTTACCCGAGCTAGGGAAGGCTAAGCCCGTTACCAGGCGGATAACCGTTGTTTTACCTGCACCATTGGGACCAACCAGAGCATAAACCTCACCTGGTTTAACTTTAAAGCTTACACTGTTGACAACAACTTTCTTGCCATAGCGTTTGCTAAGATCTGTAGTTTCAATAGCTAACGTCAAACTCTTCTCCCACCACCGAAAGATGCGTTTCTAGTTTATGTTTATCTCGCACCCGACAGGTGAGAGGTTTTTCGTATTTACTATAACTTTATTTGCAGCTTCTGGTTTGCTTGAGCAAAAAACAACTGCTTATGGCTTGCCTTTTCCCCATTTAACTAACAGGTTCTTCTATAAGCGGTTCTTCACTGACTATCGGGTTGGGTTCGGCTGAGAGCATGGCATTTAGAATAAGGCCAAGTGCCTGATTGGTCATATCATCTATATTGTTAACTTCGATGGTGGCAACGTCTTCATCTGCAGCGCGCTCTAAAATATAGGACTGAATCATGCGAATTTCGGCAAAATGGTTAAGGTAACGATCCTGATGCCGCTTATGATTTGTCTCTTCATCACGCCGTACAAAATTTTCATAATGCTTTTTCTCGCCCTCAATAAACAGGATAAGCTCGAGCACGATGGCATCTTGAAAACCTTCACTAAACATCCCCGGGACAAAATGAGCACCTTCAAAAATGACTGAGTTTGCTTCAAAAATATTGCGGTCAATCATGCCTTTTAAGGCGTTGGAAAGTTGCTGTACCTGACTTTGAAACCCTCTTACAACCCGTTTGCGTTTGGCTTTTAAAGCTTCCCCTGGCAAAACATCAGCTTGCCAGGCGGCAAAACTGGACAAGTGCAAAATTGGGCTAAGCTGAGGGCTAATAAGTGAACGGAGTGCCTGACGAACCCCATCTGAAGAAATGACTCGCCGAATGCCTAAGCGGTAAGCCAACTCATAAGCTAGAGTTGATTTGCCCACCCCAGGTGCGCCTCCAATCAAGATAATAAGCGGTTTCTCCGGGTGCCTAAGACCCCGCATAAGTTCGTAACGCTGAGCAAAAGCCGAGCCCATTTCACGCTCGAGCAAAACTTTAACTTCAGCGTGCAGACGCTCACGACTAATTTCATAAAGACCTTGCTGCCAAAGGCTATCCTCGAGCTGTTTAGAGAAGTCATATGCAGGTGCAGGCTCGAGCCCGGCTGTCATAAGAGAACGCGCCAAAAGTCCATGAGAAAAAGGAAATTTGTGCCCTGAGGTTTCAATCACCTGAAGCTCGGTTCGCAGGTTTTGCTGCTCTTCATAATCAAGCCGCATTTCGCGGCCATAGTTAGCCTCGAGCGTTACAGCAATCAGGTGGCTGAGTTCGCGCTTGCTGATAGTTTCATAGCCACCCATACGCAAAGTCTGTTCAACCTGGGCAGCAATGCGGTTAGCATTTTTGCTACTTAAGCCCAATTTTTCAAGTGAACCTGTAATTTGCCGCTTGGAAAATAGCTTTTCTTCCATTTGCGTTTTAACAAAAATGGGCACAAAGGCCAGCGTTTGCTCTTTAAACCGCTGGGCAATATCTTTACTGCCTTCTTCGCTTAGCAGTTTATAGGTGTAATCACTTAGCTTATCTAGTTTTAGCGTTTTACCATCATGATGATTAAAGTGTTTTTCAATTCGTCTCGCTAACTCAATCGCCTTATCGGTACTTAGACCCGAACCTTGCAAAGCCTCAACCAGTAAACCCAGACTAAAGGGATATTTATTGTCTTTATGGCTTAGCCAGAGTTGCCGACGCTTCATAGCTTAAGTTTAGCAGGCAATGGAATTAAAGACGATTGAAGCTTTTCATTTAACCCTAAGCAAGCTGTCTTAAGCCAATGCTTGCTTATTTTTACCAATGGCTTAAACATGCACTTCGCGCCAGACATCCAAAAAGTTTTTCACGACATTTCCTGTTAGCCCCCAGATGCAGTAGTGCTGATAGTCATAGTAGTGAAGTTTGCGTTTGTATTGCCTTAGTTGGCGGTCTTCGGTTCGAGGCTCGAGCGCTAACATCTCGTTTAAGGGAACCGTAAATACCTCTTCAACTTCAAAGGTATTAATTGTTAAGGTCTGCGGCCAGGGTAAAACTGCAAGAACGGGCGTAACCACATAACTGGCGGGTGAAGGATGATCGTCTAAGAACCCCAAAACATTATCCCCCTTTATTTCTACACCTATTTCTTCTAAAGTCTCGCGGCTGGCAGCCTCAACTATACTTTCCCCCTCATCAAGTCTGCCTCCAGGAAAAGCAATCTGACCGGCATGTGACCTAAGCTGTTTGGAACGCACGGTAAATAAAAGGTCAAAACCCGACTCGCTAGCCAGCAAAGGAACCAGCACCGCCGCCGACCGAAACCCTTCAATCATCATTGTTTCCCGTTTGCGGTTTGCCAAATTGTTTTTAAGTTCTTGAAAGCTCTGCATCATCCTGACTTTTATAATCTAACGGTTAGGCATTCCTTTAATTGACTTATTTTTCTCAATCCTTTTTCTTAAGGCGTTTAACCTGTTAGGTTGAAGTTTCATCCTGACAAATAGGCAACTTTGCCCTAAAGTTTGAAAAACTATTCAAACCAGCCCTTTCAGCTAAGCATTTGCTGGCATCAGACTGCCTGGCCTTAGCAGATTTTAAGCTGACATCATGGCTTTAAAGGTTATACATCTCGTTTTAAGAGTTCATCTCGCAAGGCAAGCTCAGCGTTGACGCCCTGCGAACGGGCAAATCCAACAATAGCTAAGAGTAAGGAACCTATCGAAGCACTGCTAGGCTCGAGCGCTGCCATCATCTCCTCTAACTCAGCCCGATTTGCTGATTCCCATTTACGCTTTTTTGTTAGCTCAGAGGCGCGCATTAGGGCAGGCAAACTATGGGGCACATCTATTTGTGGCGCTTTGCCCTCTTTTTCCTTAGCTTTTATGGCGTGCCAATTGCTCACCACTTCGTCACTATTACTTACCTCAGTATCTGCAAAAACATGCGGATGTCGCCGAATAAGTTTGTCAACAATGGTTTGCTCAATGGCTTCATAGCTAAACACACCCGACTCTTCGGCAATAACGGCGTGAAAAGCGACTTGCAATAGCACATCCCCAAGTTCTTCGGTAATGGCTTCAATGTCTCCACTAGCTATCGCGTCAGATGTTTCTGCCGCTTCTTCTAAAAGATAGGGTCTTAGGGATTCGTGGGTTTGTTCTTTGTCCCAGGGGCAACCATCGGGGGCACGCAACTGGCGCATGGTTTCTAGCAGCTTATTCATACCTAAGTGTATCAGGGCTCACTGTAAGAATTTTGTTAGGTCGTATCCGTACTATATATATAAGAACGTTAGGAAAACCTAACTATCGAATCCAGCTCTCTCTTTTCATCATCCTGGAGGATTTCGATGCACAACCAACAAGCCACTTTAGTTATGGAGTCTCGCGGACTGGCTCCTCAAGTAAGAAGTTTTCACTTCACCGATCTCTGGTCACGTCTTTACAAAACCGATGACTATTTCTTAGATATCACCTGTAAACCCGAAGGTGAGGTTTCCCAGCTAAGTGGTCAAATCATGCTTAGCACCGGGCTCGAGCCAAATCAAGATGCACATATTATCTTGTACCAAAACAACAGCGAAATTGCCCACTCAGGTCTAGATAGTTTTGGTCAATTTAAGCTAGATGTCAGCAA
>JAHEBB010000768.1 GCA_024642575.1 Trueperaceae bacterium
TTTCAACCTCACCGCCTCGAGTTTCACAGTCTAATTTATATAAGCGAAGGTGAGGGCGGTCATTTTATTGATTTTCATCGTTATCCATTTGAAGTTGGAAGTTTTATTATGGTTCATCGTGGGCAAGCACACGCCTTTGATGCCAAGAGTCAGCCAAAAGGAATAGGGATGTTTTTCACTGATGACTTTGTTAGTAAGGCACACAGCAATATTCGGATGCCCTTTTTTGCCCCGCATCATCTTTCGAATGCATACTGTCCTGTTTTTACCTGCTCACCTGACTTAAAAGCACGATGTGAAACCTTATTAGATGAACTAAGACTTGAACAGGAGCAGCTTAACCCTAATACCTTACTGCTCCAGCTTTTATTTTCTTCTTTATTAATCATGCTATCAAGGGAAAAACCAGCCAATGCCATCTATCACTTGAATACAAGTCAAAGTGAACGGTTTTTGCATTTTATTGACTTGATTCAGGAAAATTGTGCGGTAATACGAGACGCTGCTAGCTATGCTGAGATGATGAACATGACCTATAAATCTTTAAATCAACTTTGCAAACGCGCGATTAACCAGACAGCTAAACACCTGATTGACGTTTATACAATTCTAGAGCTTAAGCGTAGCTTAGTTATTGACGATTTAGCGGTTCAAGACTTGGCAGAACGCTTTCACTTCGGCGAAGACAGCAATTGTGTCAAATTTTTTAAAAAACATACTCACTTAACCCCTGCTCAATTTAAGACACAATTTCAGGGTTAGACATTTACCATTTTTAGGAAGAAACTGACCTACTCATTAGGGTTTGTTTTGGCTATTCTCATGTTGCCTTTAGTAAGGAGGGCAAGATGAAAAATCTCTTAATTGTAGGTTTTGTAGCTGTCTTACTCACAGCCTTTGCTGATTCACAAACACAGGAGGATAGTATGACAAATAAAGAAAAAGCTGTTGCACTCATTGAAAGTATTGAGACAGGCGACCAGAGTACGATAGCTTTTATCAATCCAACTAAATATATTCAGCACAATCTATCCGCTGGGGATGGTCTAGCAGGATTTGGTGAAGTCTTACAAGCTTTACCTGAAGGCAGCGCTAAAGCCAAGGTTGTTCGCGCTTTTGAAGATGGAAACTTTGTTTTTCTACACACCGAATACGATTTCTTTGGTCCAAAGATTGGCTTTGATATCTTCCGTTTTGAAGATGGTTTAATTGTAGAGCACTGGGATAACCTGCAAGACATTGCTACCGAAACTGCTTCAGGTAGAAGTCAGATTGATGGTGCCACTAAGATTACTGATTTGGATAAGACAGATGAAAACAAAGCAATAATTAAAGGCTTCATCAATGATATTTTGCTAGATGCTAATCCTGATAAAATTACCACCTATGTTTCTACTGAACAGTACCTTCAACACAACCCTAGTGTGGGTGATGGATTAGCTGCTCTAGGAGAGGCAATGCAAGCGATGGCTGAGGCAGGTACGCCTATGACCTACACTAAGAATCACATGATCCTAGGCGAGGGAAACTTTGTTTTGACTGTGTCTGAGGGTCAATTCCTGGGTAAACACTCAGCTTTGTACGATTTATTTAGAATTGAAAACGGAAAAATTGTGGAGCATTGGGATACCATTGAAACGATTCCTGCTAAAAACGAGTGGAAAAATTATAATGGTAAGTTTTAGATTCCACTAATCATAAATAAACTTGAGGGCTGTCTATGTTAAAGGCAGCCTTTTAATATTCCAAGATAGTAGGAATATGCCTATTTCCCTTTGATTTATGAGGATTACGACCTCTATATGAAGATATGCTGTAATCTAAAGTTGTTTGCCATTTCATTCATTTCACGCTAGCCTGTTAAAAGTCGGTGTTTAACTACTTACTGCAACGGACGCTAAATCGTTCTGTCAAATTTCTAGAGTAGGAGTTAGTCACATGCAAATTAATCCACACACGCCTTTAGCGCCCCTGACCTCAAGCGTTAGGCACGAACCCAGCGTCAATGAAACCAATAGGAGATTTAGCATGAGCAGATTCGGTACTGATCCGCTTTCTTTTTTTAACTCTGTATATGACAGTATTCCACCTTGGGATATTGGTATGCCTCAACCAGCTATGTCTGATATGCTTGCTAAGTATCCTCCTCTTAATCCAGTTCTTGATGTGGGTTGTGGCTCTGGCGACCTCTCAATTTACCTGGCTCAGCTTGGGCATCAAGTGGTAGGTGTTGATTTTGTCGAGACAGCCAT
>JAHEBB010000769.1 GCA_024642575.1 Trueperaceae bacterium
CACCAATCCATAATCGCCAGCGCTAAAACCTTAGTCGTATTTTTAACGCTTTCCAAATCTACCCATTCATCTGGCGCATGAAGGTTACCGCCAATAGGCCCATAGCAAGTAGTAGGTATGTTGTGGTAAAGCTCAAAAAAGCGGGCATCGGTCGTGGCAGTGCTTATTTGTTTAATGACTTCATAACCCATAATCTGCATATGTGCCTTAGCAAGGGGTGCCAAGATGGGGTTGTCATCCTTTATATAACACCCTTCAGCCACAAAGGCATAAAAACTGATTTGGGGTGGGTGTTTGCTAAGCCAGTCATCTTCTTGAAGACCCTCTAACAGTTGTGCTTTGAAACTTTCCTGTAAAGCAACTAAGTCAGCGCCTGGATAAGCACCTATGCGCACTTCCATGACGGCTTCAGAGGGTACCGAAGATGCCCAGTCACCTGCATGAAGCATGCCGACATTGTAGTTAAGTGGATGGGGTATGTCTTTGTAGGCATCGGGTTTGGGAGCTTCATTGGCAGCTTGCTCGAGCCTCTTTATTACTTTAATGACTTCATAAGCCTTGTCAATAGCATTAATTGCTTTATTGGCACCAAACACATGTGCACCCGCGCCTCTAACCGTGATACGTGCCCACATGACCCCGACCTGACCTGCCAGTAAAGTTTGATAAAAAGGCTCTGGAATAATACAGGCAGCGGCTGTTAGGCCACGTGTTAAGGTGGCTAAAGCGCCATTGCCAGTACACTCTTCTTCGATGACGGTTTCCAGAATGACATCAGCTTTAAGCTCGAGCCCAGCTTGTTTTATGGCGTGAAGCGCATAAATCATAGCCGCAGCGCCGCTTTTCATATCCGCGGCACCGCGCCCGTACATAAGACCTTCATGAATCTCTGCCCCCCAGGGGTCAAAATGCCAAAAATGCTCAGGCGTGGCAGGTACTACATCAATATGGCTGTTTAATATGAGCGAGCGACCTGTGCCATCAGGCGATTTCCAGCGACTACTCAAATTAGGTCTTCCCTTATAAGACCATTCGACAGGTGAATAGCCTTTGGCTCTGGCAATTTGAGCATGATCAATATCCCAGAGTTCTGCTTCAAAACCCATAGTGCTTAATTCGGCTGCAATATAGTTTTGTACCAACGCTTCATCTCCGCGTAGGCTAGGTCGTTTGACCATTCCGGCTAAAAAGTTCAGTTCTTTTGACCAGTTAATGTCGATTTGCCCTAGTACCCTTTTTTCGTCCTCTGTCATAAGCGTTAGTCCTTTACCGTTGAAACATCGGAGATAGATGAGGGCTATTTGCCCTGACTTCATTGAGCGTCAATTTCTCAAGAAAACCTTATTTGCGTGTTAGCCTACCACTGTGCAGCTTGTTCAGAGTGATGTTGATATAAATCCCTGCGCGCAGGTCTATACCTTGGCAAAACAGGTTTACCGCTCAGAAGAGGTCATTCCTGTAGAGATTTTAGAACGCTGGTGGATAGCGCATCCCCAGCTTTTTTACTTAGCTTATAATGATGAGACGCTTTGTGGTTACACATCTGCTTTACCCTTAACAGAGAAGGCATTTGCTAAAACCTTAAGACAAGATTTTGATGAAAAAGCTATTCAGGCAAAAGACATCATTACCTTTGATAAGACGGGGGACTTTTATCTTTATTTTTCTTCCATAGTGGTTCACCCTGAATGGCGCACTAAGGGCGTTTCGTCCCTTTTGCGACAAGGTTTTTTACAGGGTTTACTAAACTTGTACGCCGAGGATAAACACACTCGAGCCCTTTCCTCTTGGGTGGTATCTGAAAAAGGGGGCAAAATGATGCAGTCCCTTGGCATGCAATTTTATGCTCAGGCAGTTGGGGGCACTATTTACTATTGTGAGCAAACAAAAGAGAGTCTTGAGAAATCTTTAGATGAGTTAAAGTCTTAGCCTAGTTGATCAAGCTTTCCCTGAAAATAAACCCTAAGTCTTTGGGCAATAGGTGAGGCAAGTAGATACTCTAGCTGCGCCTTGTTTATGTTTTTGTCGTACGAAAGCTCAAAAAACTCGGCAATGGTTGGGTAAAGGGTCGAGCTAAAGGTTTTTTCTAGGGTGTTACCTAGCTCAACCCTACCTTCTTTAAGCACTCGAGCGTAAGCCCCAGGTCTGCCTGCTTGACGAAAGGTTTTGACAAAATCTGGCCTTTCCATACGGGTAGCAAGCTTGACACAGGGACTGCGCGGAGCCGTAAGCT
>JAHEBB010000770.1 GCA_024642575.1 Trueperaceae bacterium
TGATGAGGGTAAAAAGGAAGGTTTCTTGACGCCTGAACGCGTTAAAAAAGAGATCATAAAAGAAGAATTTGAACCCGAGGAAACCGATAAAAACTAACAAACTTTTATGGCAACTATTTTGGTAACAGGAGCAACAGGCTATATTGGTGGCAGGCTCATCCCAGCGCTTTTACAAGAAGGGGCGAGCCTTCGCGCTCTGGCACGTCACCCTGAAGATCTGCAAGCAGAGAACTGGTTTGAACAAGTTGAAACCGTTCAGGGCAATGTTTTAAAACCTGAATCTTTAGAGCCCGTTTTTGAAGGCATAGAGACGGTTTACTACCTTATCCACTCTATGGAAAGCAGCAAAGACTTTGAGGAAAAAGACCGTCAGGCAGCTGAGAATGTTGCCTTAGCTGCAAAAACGGCAGGTGTCAAACAGATTATTTATATGAGTGGCTTAGGTGATTCAGCTACTGATCTTTCAGACCACCTTAAATCTCGTCAGGAAACGGCTAAGCATCTGGCTTCAACAGGCATTCCTGTCATAGAGCTGCGCGCTGCTATTATTGTAGGTTCGGGTAGCACTTCGTTTGAAATGATTCGCTACTTAACGGAGCGTTTACCTGTTTTGCCTATGCCTGACTGGGCAAGCACAAAAGTCCAGCCGATTGCTATAGATGACGTAATTAGCTATTTGCTAGCTGTTAGGCATGAGCAACACAAAGGTCATAAGATTATCGAAATTGGTGGGTCAGATGTCCTGAGCTATAAAGCTCTTATGCTCGAGTATGCTAAAGCCAGAGACTTAAAGCGCCTTAGTTTTCCGCTGCCGATTTTTCCGTTAAGCTTAGCCAGTTATTTTGTCAATCTGCTGACGCCCATTCCGTCCTCGGTGGCAAAACCCCTGCTTGAGGGTTTAAAAAGTGAAACGATTGTAAAGCATCCTGAAGCCGCTCGAGCCTTTGATATTGCGCCAATGACCTATAAGGAAGCCTTACAAAAAGCGCTTGACCGCAGCGAAGAAGGTGCGGTAGCTACGCTCTGGAGTCGTTCTTTTTATGAAGTTGACCCTGATACTTTAAGACCTGACGAAGTTCAAGATAAAGAAGGTCTATTTATTGATACCCAAGAGAAACCTATTCAGGCAAACCCTGAACTGGTTTATAAGGCGATTTTAGGTCTAGGGGGCGATAAAGGTTGGCTAGCCTATAACTGGCTCTGGCGCTTACGAGGTCAGATGGACAGACTCATTGGGGGCGTTGGTATGCGCCGAGGTCGCCGCGATCCAGAAAAGCTTAGAGTAGGGGATGTGCTTGATTTTTGGCGAGTAGAAAGCCTCAAGGAAAATGAGCATTTGCAACTTCATGCTGAGATGAAACTGCCTGGTCAAGGTTGGTTACGGTTTGATATAGAAGATGTTGGGGATGGGAGCAGCATCTTAAATCAGACTGCCTACTATGAGCCTAAAGGCTTACTTGGCTATCTTTACTGGTGGGCTGCCTATCCATTTCACTTTCTTATTTTTCCTGGCATGATTAGAGAAATTGCCAAACGGGCAGAAAATCTGTCCGCAGAGCCTTCACACGGCAAGGCCGCCTACTCGAGCTAGAAACAAGCTTTTATTTAACAAGGTTTTATTTACCCTTGTAACAGCGACTGAGCGCCGTCAATCCAAATAGGCGTTCCTGTGATATGGCTCGAGCTATCAGATGCTAAAAACAAAACCAAATCAGCAACTTGCTCACTTGTGCCGGGTTTGCCACCTGTAAGCGCAACTTTTCCTTTAGGAAACTCGACAGGAATTCTGATTTTATCAAGATTTCGCTGCTCGGTACTTTTAGAAATGTCAGTTTTTATTGCCCCTGGACAAATGATATTAACGCGAATTTTAAACTGTGCTAGCTCGAGCGCCATCATTTGACCAAAGGCAAGTTGTGCTGCCTTGCTGGTAGCGTAGGCACTGGCACCACTATTGCTAAACATGCGTGTGCCATTTACTGAAGAGGTAATAATCACCGAACCGCCTTGTTTTTTTAAGAGTGGGAGCGCGTACTTTAAAGATAAAAACGTACCTGTTAAATTGACATCAAGCGTTTTTTGCCATTCGCTGAGTTTTAACTCTTCTAGTGGCGTCCAAACGCCGTTAATCCCTGCATTGGCAAACAAAATGTCTAATTGCCCCCAGTGCTCGTCTATGCGTTTATAAGCATCTTGCATCTCTTCTTCTTTAGAAATGTCAGC
>JAHEBB010000242.1 GCA_024642575.1 Trueperaceae bacterium
CTTACGCCCTGAACCCCCTTCACCAGAACGTCGAGAACGGATGATGCAGGCTGAAGATATTGCAGAGACGGTTGTATTTGTTGCATCCTTACCCCAAAGAGTAACCCTTGAAGCTATTGAGGTGAGACCTACAAGAAAGTAAAAGGTAAAGTTATACTTAATCTAAAGTTTAATGATAAAGGGTCACTGTCTCCTTAGTAATGTATATTCATTCGTCATTCCGCCCTTAGCCCCAGCGAAGGCTGGTGGAGGCTGCAATCTATAGTCTAGAATTTGCCAAAACCTACATCTGTAATTCTCCAATAATTTTGGAAAGACTATAAATAAGGACTTAAAGCTGCTTAAGCCTTGTTAATTGTTGTTGTAATTTCTTCCGAAATTAAAAAAATTTGATCTTTAATACGTTTGACATCTTCTTTTAGTTTGGCTTGTGCCTGATCAGTAAAAAAGGCATTTTCTAAATCTCCCATTGTTTCAAAGTAAGCCTCGGTAATGTAGCGATAAGCGGGCTCACCCATCATTGTGGGTTTGGCGGCATAGAAATCGGTTTTTAAGACTTTAGGCATAGAGGCGTTGCTAGATTGATGGGGTCCTGTGCGCCATTTTAAAAACGCCTCATGATCTGCGCCATCAGGCAAATTGTACATAACGGTAAGTTTGACCATCTTTATCTCCTTTGTGGATCGAAAATGTCTTGTAAACCGTCACCAATTAAGTTAAAACCCATGACGGCAATAATGATAAAAAGCCCTGGAAACAAAGATACCCACCAGTCGCCACTGATGATTCTAGAGCTGCCCATAGCTACCATAAGTCCCCACTCAGGTTCAGGTATTCTGACACCTAGACCAATGAAACTAAGACCTGCTGCCGTCAATATGGCGTAGCCAGGTTGCAAGGTTGACTGGATGAAAATAGGCGCCAGACTATTGGGTAAAAGATGTTTAAACAGTACGCGCAAGGGAGAAGCGCCCAGAGAAACCGCCGCCATACTGTAATCATGTTGTTTGTTGGCAAGAATGCTAATACGCATAAGATGGGCATAAATCGGGATATTGGTCATGGCAATGGCAATGATGAGATTTTTAAAACTTGGTCCAAGCGCACCTGCTATAGCAAGCGCCAAGATAAAAGCAGGAAAGGCTTGTAAAAGTTCAACCACCCGCATGATGAGTTCAGATACCATGCCTTCCCAGTAACCAGCAATGGCACCTAAAAGGCAACCAACAACTAAGGCAATACTTACAGCACCAAAGGCAATCATCAGGTCAAGGCGAGCGCCATAGATAATTCTTGATAAGATATCAGAACCAAAGGTATCAGTGCCAAACGGATGGGCTCTTGAAGGAGGCTCGAGGCTAAGCCTTGGGTCAGTTGCATAAGGATCATAGGGTGCTAACCAGGGTGCAAAAAGCGCGATAAAGATCAAGCTGAGCACAATAATCAAGCCAAAGGCTGTTACTGGGTTTTTTCTCATGGTGCGTTTGAAACGCTGCCAGGTGGTCGGGCGTTTGGGCATATAGGTATCGATTTGACCTAATGACGCCATCAAAATTCAATCCTGGGATTTAAGAATTTGTAAAGCAGGTCAGTAATCAAAAAAAGCACTATGTACATAGTTGTTGCGTAAAGGACAAAGCCTTGAATTGCTGTATAGTCTGTGCTGGCAATGGCGTCATAGGCGTAACGCCCTAAGCCTGGCCAGGCAAAAATATTTTCAACCAGTACCGAGCCACCGAGTAAAAAGCCATAGACAATCGCCGTCATGGTAACGACAGGTAAAAGCGCATTTTTTAGAGCATATTTAAAAATAATGGTGCTACGTTTTAAGCCCTGCGCCCTTGCTGTACGAATGTAGTCGGTGCTGAGCACATCTACCATGCCACTTCGTGCCATACGTGCTATGGGAGCCATAGCTCCGTAAGCCAGCGCAATGGTTGGCAAGGTCAGATTGGCCACCGCACTACGAAATGCCCGAAGATTGCCAGCAAGTAAGGTATCAATAGTTAGCCAGCCCGTAACAAAATCAGGTGTGCTGATGCGTGGATTCATGCGGCCTAAAGGGGCTGGAGCCAGGTGAAGTTTAAAAAAGAAGAAATAAATAAGTAACAAAGATAGCCAAAAGACGGGCATAGAAATGCCTGATACCGAAAGAAATCGAGATAAATGGTCAATCCAGGTATCACGCCAGACGGCAGAAGCAACCCCTAAAGGAATGCCCACCAAAAGGGCTAAAAGCATAGCGTAGGTAGTAAGTTCAAACGTTGCTGGGAAAAACTTGATAATTTCTTTGCTAACAGGCAAACCTGAGCGAAACGAAACGCCAAGATCACCCCGTAACAGATTAAGCATATATTTGCCGTATTGCACCAGAATAGGGTCAGTAAGACCATAGCGCTGGGCTAGTTGATCGCGTAATTCTTGTGAGGCCATAGGTGGCACAATCTGGTCGATGGGGTTACCTGCAATAACCACTCGAGTCAAAATAAACACGACCAGCGTCACCCCAAATAATAGCGGGATGAGCAAGAGTAAGCGCTTTAAAATATAAATAAATAGATTCATAAGAATAAGAAAGGGGCGTAGGTTGCTACGCCCCTAAGTGATTTACCAATCAGACAGTTTGAGGTACTGCGGGCGCAAATAGCGGTCAGCAGAGTACCAGGTGTAGCCTTCAACATTGGAGCGCATGGTGATAATAGCATCGGGTTGGAAAAGGAAAACCCAAGGGGCTTCATCTATGACTGTTTGTTGAATTTCCTTAGCAGCAGCTTCGCGAGCTACGAGATCAGTACTTAAGGTGTACTGGTCAATCAGTTCCCAGATATGGTCATTTTTATATTTGGTGTAATCGCAGCAGTCAGCCTTTAAGAGCCAGAACATGTGGTAGAAAGGGTCATTGTTAATTGAAATCCATTGGTTGGCCCAGAAGAAGGCATGCTCACGCTTTTGCATTTTCTCGGTAAAAGCAGCGCCTGGCATTTCTTCAATAGAAACATTGATGCCAATGTCTTTAAGGGCACTTTGAACCCAGACGGCACCTTCCTTAGCTTCAGCACTATCGTTAGGAATAGTAAAGGTGGTGTCAAAGCCATCAGGGAAACCTGCTTCGGCTAAGAGGGCTTTAGCTTTTTCAGGATCTTGGCTGTACTGGAAATATTCATCAGTGTGATAGGGCGTGCCTTGGGGAATGGGGCTAGTAAGCTGGATGCCATAGCCATTTAAGACATTGTCAATGATGACGTCATAGGGAATAGCGTAAGAAATCGCCTGACGCACTTTGACATTATCAAAGGGGGCAATTTCATTATTCATGCCGAGATAGCCAACGGCTCTGGTGGTAAAGCGTTTGACGGCAATATCAGGATTAGTCTCGAGACTGGCAATATCTTTGGTAGGGATGTCTATGGCCATATCCACAGCGCCTGCCTGGAGTTGAGCCAAACGAGCCGAAGCGTCAGGAATGATTTTTAAAATAACTTTGTCGTTTTCTACCGTGCCCCAATAGTTGGGGTTACGCTCGAGCACGATCTCATTGCCTCTATCCCAGCTAGCTAAGACATAAGGACCACTTTCGGTACCTTCAGTATTGTTTTGTAGCCATTCGTGGGCCCAGGGGTCAGCATCGGTCATATGTGGCTTAACCACATTGGGGTTAAGAATTGAGTGACCAAACTGCGCCATATTGCCAAAGAGCAAGGTATTTGGCGTATCAAGGGTAAATTCTACCGTGGCGTCATCAATAACTTGAACTGAGTTACCATCTTTAACAGCTGCCATACCTGTTAAGAACGCAGTAATCCCAGCCTGACCAAAAATGCGGTCATAGGTAAACTTAACGGCATTGGCATCTATGGGATCGCCATTGGAAAATTTTATGCCTGGACGCAGGTGAAAGGTAACTTTGCTGCCATCTGCGGAGGTTTCAAATGATTCAGCAACATCACCCACAAAAGAATCCGCGTTGCCAATCCACTGACCATCAGCGTCTTGCTCGCGTTTAAAGTCAATCAGATAGCTATAAACAGAAGTTAAAACTTCCTGGGTAGTAACATCACCCCCTGAAAGCGTTGGGTCTAAATTTTGCATATCACTGGGAATGGCAATAATCAGGGTTTTATCTTGAGCCAAGCCAAGCCCTATCCAAACGAGTAAAAACAAGATGCTAATCAATTTAAGCTTCATATATTCTCCCTTTAAAACGTTGTGCATGGTTAATAGGTATGACCGAAACTATCTCAAAAGTGGATTCTAGGGGCCGTTCTCACCTCCTTACAAAGCGCTAGGCATAAACAAATGAATAAACAAATCATACGGGGTCTGAGCATTAAATGCCTTAAGCTTTGCTTTCTAAACCGTAAACCCTTTGAGCTATCTCTTGGCTAATCAGACCCGCTTGTAAATCCTTCAAAACGTTTTCGCGTGGGCGGTCTTTGGGATTGCCCCAGCCACCACCCGTTCCTGTTATGAGCCGCACCCTATCCCCCTTTTTTAGAGGAATGCGGGTAACTTTGCCTGCTTTAATTGCCTTGCGACCATCGGCAAAACAGACTTCAATAGCGTTAGGGGTGCCAGGATTTCCGCCTTGAGCTGCCCAGGCACCTTTAACTGAGCGACCAAATGAGGCCGTTATGCTGCCTGAAGAAAGCATTTGATATTCGCGAATGAGGCCACGTCCACCGCGGTACTTACCTTCGCCACCAGGCTTGACATCAAACCCATAATGCTTGACCAGCACGTCATAACGCGTTTCAGCGACTTCTGATGAGAGGACATAGGTCTGACCATTGCCCATGCAAAACATGCCGTCTTCACCGTCTTTATCTATGCCTGCACCCCAACCCCCCGCATTGGGTTCTACGAGTAAAGCCATGTCGCCCGTTTCAGGGTTACGTGTGCGCAGCACTTCAGAGCAGACCGATAAATAATGACCAGCGGTTAAACGTTTGGGTAAGATTGAACCAAGCGCTTGCCAGACCAGATCGCTGGCAACGAGCCTGGTTTCCCAGTATGTTGAGGTAGGTGCTGGGCGCTGCGCAGTAAAAATAGTGCCCTCTGGGCAAATGACTTTAAGCGGTCTAAAGATGCCTTCATTGGCAGGAATTTGTGGTGTGGTAATAGCAATAAACATAATGCGCATGGCAGCATTTAGGGCAACCCAAGTGCAGTTAATACTCCCTAAAGCTTGTTTGCCTGTACCCGTAAAATCAGCGATGAAACTGTCTTCGGTAATGGTAATTTTGACTTGAACAGGGGTCTTGCCTGTACCCATGCCATCATCTTCGACTTCATCCTGAGCAAAGTAGCTGCCTTTGGGTAAGGCTTTTAACGCAGCCCTTGCGCGTTTTTCCCCTTCGTCAAGCAGGCTCGAGATAGCAAGATTAATAAGCTCGAGCCCGTAAACCTCACAGATTTCTTCAATGCGCTTTTGCCCAATGCGGCAAGCAGCAGCTTGGGCGTACATATCGCCAAGGGTGCTGTCAGGCGTGCGAACATTGACCGCTAAGAGGTCAATAATTGCCTCGACAGGTTTTCCTTTTTCAAAGAGTTTAATGCAAGGAAACTGTAAACCTTCCTGATAAATATCAGTAGAATCATTGGTCATGCTGCCAGCGTCTTTACCGCCGACTTCGGTCCAGTGGGCTTTATTTACCGCAAAGGCTACCAGTTCATTCTGATAGAAAATGGGCATGACCATACTGACATCACTTAAGTGACTGCCGCCACCTTCATAAGGAATATTGGTAGCAATAATGTCACCTGGGTTTAGCCCCTCTACGCCAAATTTATCCAGCACATCCTGTACGGCAAAGGTAAGGGCACCGAGAAAGCCAGCCACGCCATTGGCCTGCACAATTAGCTCAGCTTTGCTGCTGGTAATGGCGCAAGCGTAATCCAGCACCTCATAAATGATCGGGCTTTTGCTACTGCGTCCCTGAGTAATAAACATTTCCTCAGCAATCACCATGAGGCGGCTTTTTAAAATCTCGAGCGTGAAGGGGTCGGTCATAGTGATTTAAATATCTACCCCATAAACCTCTTTGGCGACTTCTTTAGACATCATGCCAGCTTTAAGATCGGCCAGAACTTTTTCTTTGGGGCGATCTTTGGGGTCACCCCAGCCACCACCAGCCCCGCAAATAATGCGTAAAACATCCCCTTTTTGTAAGGGTTTGCGGGCCGTTTTTCCGTAAGGGCCAGCCACACTGCCATCTGCTTTTTTAATTTCGATACGGTTAGCGCCGCCTTTATGACCACCGTCCACGCCCCAGGCTGGGTATTTATGTCTTCCGAGGGTGATGGTGCAAGTACCGCCATTGTTGTGCAAAATCTTGTAGGCACGAATCACACCGCGACCTCCGCGGTATTTGCCTTCGCCCCCTGCATCGGGGTTAAAGCAGTACTCATCAACCATAAGACCATGAGCATGTTCGGTAATTTCTACAGGTAAATTAAAGGTCTCACCATTCATGCTGCAAAAGAGACCACTTTCTCCGTCCTGATCGACCTGTGCGCCCCAGCCGCCCATATTGGGTTCAACCATAATCGTAAAGTGGTCACCTTCCGGGTGAAAGGTTGTGGTGATGGCTGCTCCTACCGTGTTGTAGTGACCAGCAGACAGACGATGAGATACGACTGGAGCAAGCGCCTTCCAGATAAGATCAAGTGAGTAAAGTAAGGTTTCCCAATACGTTGAGGTCGGTGCTGGTCGCTGGGCACTGATAATGGTTCCTTCGGGGACGATGAGTCTGAGCGGTTTAAAAAAGCCTTCATTAACCTGAAGCTTTGGGTTAGAAATAGCCAGCCAGAGACAGCGCAAGGCCGAGTTGGTGCCCGTGATGCTCGAGTTAATGGGCCCAGCTACCTGCGGCGGCATTTCAGAAAAATCGACAATAAACTCATCGTCCGTAATGGTGACTTTGACTTTTACAGGAATAGGGTCAGCGCTAATGCCGTCATCATCAACCGTGTCTTCTGCCGTAAAGGTGCCTTTGGGCAGACTGGCAAGAGCCTGTTTGGCTCTGACTTCACCATCAGCTAGGAGCAGAGCCATAGCAGTTTTTATGGCCTCAGCGCCGTATTTGTCGCAGAGTTCGACCATGCGCTTGCCTGCCAGACGAACCGAAGCTGCCTGTGCGTAAAAGTCACCAATGCTCATGTCTGGCGTGCGTACATTGACCCGAATCAGGTCAATGAGTTGCTGTAAAGGTTTATCATTTTCAAAGGCTTTGATGCAGGGAAACTGCAAACCTTCCTGAAAAATCTCGGTGGAGTCAGTGGTCCAGCTACCGGGTGACATGCCACCAACCTCGGTCCAGTGGGCTTTGTTGGCAGAAAAGGCAATGATTTCACCTTTATAAAAAATGGGCATGACCATGCAGACATCGCTGGTGTGGGTGCCGCCGCCACCGTAAGGGTCATTGGTCATAATGATGTCGCCGGGGTTAAGACCCTCGAGCCCAAATTTATCAATAACAGATTTCACTGAAAAAGTCAGCACCCCAATAAAGCCAGCGACACCGTTGCCTTGGGTCAAGATTTCAGCTTTGGCGGTGGTTAAGCCAGTGGCGTAGTCCAGTACTTCATAAATGATAGGGCTCATGCTGGTGCGAGCCATAGCGACAAACATCTCTTCGCCAATGGCGACCAGCGAATTTTTTATGACTTCAGCGGTAAAGGGGTCAAGTTTAGCGCTCATGGCCAACTCCTGTATCCATCACGATATTGCCGATTTCATCAATCCAGGCTGTCATGCCTTTATAAACCACAGTGATGGTTTGCGGTTCTTCGATAATGCAAGGGCCTTCAATTTTTTGCCCCAAAGGTAAGTCGCTGCGTTCATAAATAGTGGTATCTTGCCAACCCCCTTCAAAGTAAACAGGGCGCTGTGATTTGGCTTTGGCAGTTGTACCTGCTTTGGGTTTAAAACGGCTTAAATCTACGGGTTCCTGAGAAACTGTGATGGTAACCAGATAGTTTACAAATTGCACAGCAGACTCGAGCCTAAACGTGTAAGCCTGTTCGTGCAAATCATGGAACTGAGACTCGAGCTTAG
>JAHEBB010000771.1 GCA_024642575.1 Trueperaceae bacterium
TGGCGCACTAAACATGGCCGCGCCGAGGACGAAGATACCGAGTGGTATCACCAGAAACCCAATGGCGACCATCATGTCGATCATGCCCCAGACCGCTTGCCACATAAGGGCAATGCTTGCTTGATCTGCGGACGTCGTGCCAGCTGCGTTATAAAGATCAGCGAGCTTCGCATGTGCCACATGGGGTGTTGTTGAAACCACAAGCGCACCCAAACCCAGAATACCCAGAGCACTCCCAAAGAGCGCACCTGCTAGGTTCGTTTTCCGCAGCGCAACATACAAGGCTAGGAAGAGGGGAACCTGCAAGACAAGACCCGACAGGTAAGTAAGATTCTCTATGACTCGAGCCATTTGGATATCAGGGAAACGCGTAACCCATCCCGCAAGATCAGGTGGATCTGTGCCAACCAAAACAGATGAGGCGAATATGGCAACTAGGAAGAGGATGACTCCTAGCAGACCTGACAAACCACCATAGCGAAAAACACTTTTTTCTTGTTCCAAGTTTTGTAATTCATTCATCATCTACCCCTTTCTCTCTTAAAAACAAAAGGACTCAAAGTTTTTTCTGTTATTACAGTCGGTAGTAGCGCTTTGTTCCTGGCAGCAAAGTAAAGACAAGAATCAGCGCGGCGACGACACTATAAATAAGTAAGAGAAAGCTGTAGCCGACCCACCAAAACTCCACTAACAGTCAGATGGCTAGGCCGACGCCCACCATGCCTGCGCCCAGCCAGGCCCAGTGCTCGCCAAAGCTACGCTCGAGCCACCCAACTGCAAGCCACTTGGGCTTTCTCCACAGAGCAAACGTAATGACTAAGGGAAAAATGCCGAGTACAAAAAGCAAGATGAGAGCTGGTACTAAAAAGTTGCTAAAGGGCGTGTTGTCAAGCACGCTTATAGGCAAACCAAGCAAATTACCTGAGGGGTCAAGCACCAAAGCGATGCCGCCGTAAAGCCCACCAAGGGCTTGAAAGGTTACAACAACTATCAGCAGGCTAACGCTGATTGGACGGGACTGTTTGGTTTTTAGCATACGAAACCTCCTGTGTGGCTAAGACTCTGCTTAGTCACTTGGTAAGTCACTAATAAACTCAGCCATAAGGTTGAGATTGGCTTTTTCATGCGCCCATGACACCGCGTCACTTTGCATCTCGAAGGGGTCTGAAGTCACCACAACCACCATGTCAAGGTCATGCAGCAAAACGACAAGCTGTCCGCCATGTCCCCAGGCATAGTTGTAATGATGCTCCCCTGAGCTAGCCGACCACCACTGGTAGCCATAGCCGATGTCGTTAAAGTGTCGCCCTATCGGAATATCCCAAGCATTTTCAGAATAGGTTTGTAGTGACTCCTGTACCCAGGCAGCAGGAACAATTTGCTTGCCTTCAAAGACACCATTGTTGAGGTAAAGCAAGCCAAATTTGGCAGTGTCTCGAGCCGAAAGGTGCATCCCTGCAAAGCCAAGGTAATACCCTTCCCAGTCGATAATCCAATCACCTACTTCAGTTCCAAGGGGGTTTAGAAGATGTTCCTCAGCAAATGCTTTTAGATTCGTGTTGCAAGCTCTTGCCACGATGATGCCAAGGATATGTGAAGATAAGTTGCTGTAGTGAAAGGCAGAGCCAGGATCAGTGACAAGCGGGAAATCAACCAAAGTGGAAGGTCTAAAACCCGTATATAAGACTCTAAATAAGTCTTCTGAAGATTCTTCCCAGGGGTAACCCGCGCGCATTTGCAGCAACTGCCGAATCGTGATCTGTTCTTTCCTACTATCCGTTAGCTTATTTGCAAATTCTGGGAAAAAGTCCATCATGGGCTGGTCAAGACTTGCAAGGCAACCTTGCTCGAGCGCAAGCCCTACTGAAGCCGAGGTGTAGCTTTTGGATACAGATTGAAGCAGGGTTTTTTGGTCAATTGAACCGCCATTAAAATAGGCTTCAGCAACGAGATGACCATTCTTAATAACTAACAAGCTATAAATGGTTTCTAAACCCGTTGCCTCCAGATAAAGTTCGGCTACTAACTGCGGGTCAAGTTCTTGCTCTGCGGGTGTGGAAACTGCCCAGTCACTTCTTGTTTGGGGGCTGTAATTAAGGGCTGCCAACTCCTCAGGTGTGGGTTGTAACATATCAGCAATGACAGGTCGTACCGCTTTGTTCTGCTCATAATCTAAAATAAGCCCCAGAGGTTTAAGCCCTTCAGCTACCGTATCGTAAA
>JAHEBB010000243.1 GCA_024642575.1 Trueperaceae bacterium
GGTTCTTTAACCGAAGCGCGCCGCATGATAGCAGGCGCAACCCGTTCAATAGGATAGCGCTCAGATGTGTTTAAAACGCCTAGCTCATCTATAGGGCGACCAAGAGCGTCTATAACGCGTCCTAGCAAAGCATCCCCGACAGGTACATCTAGGACTTGTTGAGTTCGCTGCACGATGTCATCTGCTTTTATGGGAGCCGAATCCAGCAGAATTACGCCTAGATCTTCAACTGCCAAATCAAAGGCAAGGCCAAACCCACCGCTTGAAAAGCGCAAGAGTTCTTCAGACCCCACACCAGCTAGACCAACAACACGGGCAATCCCTTTATCAACGGTGCTTACTGCGCCAATTTCTTCAAGTTCTAGGTCTGGCTTAAACGCTTGCCTGCTTTGCTCGAGCCTATTAAAGGTCGTCTTTAAAACCTGCTCAAATCCTGTTTCCTGGAAGCTGCTAGGCTTAGAAAGCTTTGTCATAGCGCTGCCACCTGCACTTTAGCTTCTGGACTAACTCTAGTTAACTGACGGCTGGTCGTTGCTTGCAAAGTTTCCAGATAATTAGCTATAGACCAGGCCAACTTCTGATCATAAATACTCAGCTCGAGCCCGCAAATAAGCTCGCTGTTTTGCTGAACTTGCAAGTTTACAGACTGTCCTAAAGCTGCTTTTAAGGCCAGCTCGAGCTCATTTTTTTGTTCTAGCGTTAAACCAAAGCTTGTCACTACTTGCACCTGATTTTTGGTATGAAGCAGTGCCGCGCGCATGGCTTCCTGATTACCTTTAGATAATTGGCTCAAGCGGCCAATAAAAACCCTAATAACTTGCTCTTGCAACTCAGCATCTGCTAGATGGCTAAGCGCTGTGCGCATACTTTCAAAGACCTCTTTTGTGGCACGTTTTTCTAATGCGCTTAAAAAATCTTCTTTTTCTTTCGCAAGCGCCTCTTGCCACTGCTTACGCTGGGCATCAACCTCGGCCCTTGCCTCTTTTAAAAGCTCTTGTTTTGCAATTTGAACATCGGCCTGGATTTGGGCAAGTTGGCTGTCGCGCTCAGACAACAAACGGCTCTTTTCTTCCTGATACTGAGTCAGCGTTTGCGCAGCATGCTCTTCACGCTGTTGCGCTTCCTCAACTTGCGCCTTGATGCGTTCCTGGC
The DNA here is from genome assembly GCA_024642575.1 of Trueperaceae bacterium. Classification (GTDB taxonomy): domain Bacteria; phylum Deinococcota; class Deinococci; order Deinococcales; family Trueperaceae; genus JAHEBB01. The sequence continues at coordinate 1,153 of JAHEBB010000243.1, forward strand.
GTTCATCCATTATCTTAAGAACGGGCCTGTAAAGGAATCGGCGCAGCAATAAAATGAGCAAGAAGAAATTAAAAAGCTGAGCAACAAAGGTGAACCAGTCAAAGGTCATGACTTAGCTCCTAGCCTCCCGCAGCCACGCGCGTCCAGAAGGGATTGGCAAACACAATAATAAGTGCCACGACAAAACAATAAATCGCAGTTGACTCAATCATGGCTAAGCCCACATACAGCGTTCGGCTAATGGTATTTGCTTCATCGGGTTGTTGCGCCATAGCGCTTAGAGCCTGGGCAAGCGCCCGTCCTTCTGACATGGCAGGGGCAATGCAGCCTATGGCTATTGTAAATCCAGCCACAATAATTGATACGGTGCCAATAAGTCCTGTGTTATCCATAGTTAAATCCTTTCAAAATGCTAAGTTTTTGTTTCTAAAACCCGCTTTTCACTTTTGCCCTCGGTCGTACCCGAAACAATAAAGACAACCGCTAAGATGGCAAATATATAGGCCTGAATAATGCCAATCAGGAGGCCAAAGACCTGCATAACAATAGGGACAAATAGGGGGGTAATGGCCAGTAAGATAGCGATAATGACCGAACCACTCATGATATTGCCAAAAAGCCGAATGGCCAAAGAAACCGTGCGGGAAAATTCACCAATAATATTAAAAGGAAGCATAATGAAGTTGGGTTCAATATATTGCCGCAAATATGCTTTAAGCCCTTTTCTCGTTATGCCAAAAAAAGGTACAGCTAAAAACACACTGAGTGCCAGAGCGAGGGTGGTTGATAGTGAACCCGTGGGCGGTTCATACCAGGGGATAATGGTCAAAATATTTGACAGCGCGATATAAAGAAAAAGCGTGCCAATAAAGGCAAGATAAGGATCAGGATTTTCCTGACTGACATCTCTAATTTGCCCTCGTATAGAGCTAACAATAGCCTCGAGCGCATTTTGCCCTTTAGATAAGGTGTCGCCAGAATCAAGCCTGCGACTGATAAGCCAGGAAGCAAAGACCAAAAGGAACATAACCAGCCAGCTAAAAATCAAAGTCGCCGTTAGTTTGATAAACCCCCATTGCCAAAAAATGATGTCATCTGGGCTGAGTCTCAACATTCACCTCCTTTAGGGAAAGGGTTTTAGGGTCAGCAGGTTTTCTTGAGAGAACTCGAGCTAAGAGAACTCGAGCCCAGATAAAGCCTGCCAATGCAATTAAGAGCCGCTGCCAGCTTTCGGCCATTAGGAAATAAAAACCCGCCAGCACTATAAGCGTACGCAAAAGAAAACTTAAGACAAACAAAACTGCAAGGTTCTGGTGCCTGGTAAGCCCTTGGATGCTTAACCAGAGACCGCCAAAATAAAGACCTGACAGACCCATGCCTGCAAGAAAAACCAAACTCATTTGAATAGGCGTCATACCTCAGCTTCCTTTCTCAGGCAGCGAAATACTTCTCCGAGTTATTTAATGCAAACCTGTAGAGCGAACTGAACTCAGCACTATTGCTTTGCTCTATCCCATTGGCAAGGTCTAACCTTGCGTTTCGCTTAGTCATGGTCGGCCTCTTTTTGCAGCCAGTGCCAGGCGTTAAAACAGCCAAGAATTAAGCCTCCAAGTAAGAGCATAAGAGTCCAAGAAAATCGGCTATTAAAGCTGCGGTCAATCCAAATTCCCAGAGCAATACCTATAATGGTAGGGATAGCAATTGACCAGCCAATAAGACCAAACATGCCGAGCCCAAACCACACTGCGGTTTTCTTTTGGCGGGCTTTAAGTTTGCGCTCAGCCTTCTCGGCAATGGTTTCAGTGAGAGGAGGTTTAGGCTTTTGTGGCGAAGGAGCATTAGCCATGCTGGCCTCCTAGTTCAACAAAACGCCGCACAAAATCGGCCTCGAGCCTAGCTAAGCTCGAGCGCAGTTGTTTTTCACGCTCATCTAGATGTTTAAACTGCTGGTCAACCCTTTGCTTTAGGCTTTCTAGCTGCTCACCTTTGACTGCCTGGCGCGTAGACACTCGCACTTTGCTACCCTGTTTAACCAAAATTCCTTCATCGACCGCCATAAACCGTTCTTGACCTGCTTCATTGACATAAGCCAAAAGACTCGGCACCAAAACCGCCGCAAAATCAATGTGGCGAGGCAAAAGACAAAACGAACCGTTTTGCGCTTCAGCAACCACTTTTTGTACCGTTTCAGCCAGTAAAATCTCGGTAGGCGTAAGGACTTCAAGCCACATCCGCAACCTCCTTACTTGGAGATGCAGGCGCTAATTTTTCAAGACCGCCAATCATGAAGAGTTTGTTTTCAGGCAAATAGGCAAACTCATCAGCTAAAATCCGTTCACAGCCTCTAAGGGTTTCTTCAAGACTGACTTGTTTGCCTTCTAAGCCAGTAAAGACTTCGGTACTAAAAAAAGGTTGGGTTAAAAAACGCTCGAGCCTTCGGGCTCTAAAAACCGTCTTTCGGTCTTCTTGGGCCAACTCTTCTAAACCCAGCATGGCAATAATGTCTTTAAGTTCTTCATACACAGCCAGCGTGCGCCTGACTTCTTGCGCAACGGCGTAGTGGCGCTCACCGACCACAAAAGGACTTAGCATTTTTGAACTTGATTGAAGCGGGTCAACTGCTGGATAGAGACCTTCACTTGCCCGCTTTCTTGATAAGACAATCGAGGCTGACAAGTGCGAAAAAGTGTGCACAGCAGCAGGGTCAGTAAAGTCATCGGCTGGCACATAAACCGCCTGCACAGAAGTAATAGAGCCTTCAGGCGTGCTGCAAATTCGCTCTTCTAATTCAGCTAATTCTGTGCTCAGGGTAGGTTGATACCCCACCCGAGACGGAATTCTACCGAGTAAGCCTGAAACCTCAGAACCTGCTTGCACAAAGCGAAAAATGTTATCAATCAGCAGCAAAACATCTTGCCGCTCTCGGTCCCTAAAATATTCTGCAATGCTCAGTGCGGCATGACCCACTCTAAAGCGCGCACCGGGTGGCTCATTCATCTGTGCAAAAATCATGACGGTGTTGTCAAGTGCCCCCGTTAACTGCATTTCGCGGTAAAGCTCTTCAGCTTCACGGCAGCGCTCGCCAATGCCACAAAAGAGACTAACCCCCTGATACTGCCGCACCATATTATGAATAAGCTCAGTTATTAAGACAGTCTTTCCTACTCCAGCTCCGCCAAACAAGCCAGCTTTGCCTCCACGCTCGAGCGGAACCAATAAATCAATCGCTTTGATCCCCGTAAAAAACACTTCTGAGCGCGTAACCTGCTGCATCAGTGAAGGTGGTTGCTGTTGCAAAGGCCAGCGCGTAGACTGCTCTAACTCTGGTCCTTCATCAATAGCTTCCCCAAAAACATTTAGCATTCTGCCAAGGAGTGATTTACCCACTGGAATTTGTAAAGGATGCCCTGTATCTGTGACCAACTCGCCTCGAGCCAAACCCTGACTTGGCGTTAATGCAATGCCCCTAACTGTTTCGTGATCAAGGTGGCTAACCACTTCAATGACTATCTTCCCCTTAGGCCCTGCCCGCAGTTCTTGCTTAAGGGCAGGTAATCCAGCGCCAAAATGCACATCAATAACACTGCTTTTTACCGCTACAATTTGACCCTGAGAAGCTGCCAAGTTCTTTTTAAGGGTGGTTTTTGAACTGACATCCATATTAAAACCTCCCCACGCTTTGCCTCTTCCTTTCGACCTTAAGTACAGCACAAGCCAGTCCCCCATCGGTCAGTGAAACTCTTACAGCAGCTGTCAAAGTTTAGATGATTCAAACAAAATTGCGTTTTAAGGAGTAGGTTCTCACTATAGCTTTTGAGAGCTTTACAGCTCCAAATGGACACCCCCTTACTTTTAGACAGTCTTAAAGCTCTTAGGCAAAGTAAGAGATTAGCTAGTGAGTCTTTATTTAAAAAACACCTACGCAACAAGCTCAAAGCTTCAGAAAGTTTGTTCTACAAAGTGATTACTAGTTCATAAAGCCGTTATGACCTTTTAGGTTAGGCTAATAGCAAGCTTAGTTTTTAGACCCAAAAAGATGGCTTAACCAGGCTCTAAAACCTTTGACTTCTGCCTCTTGCGTATAGCTAAAGCTATCCTCGGGTTCATTTAAGGTAAATTGTTCTGAAAGTTCATCATTTTTTAAGACTGAGACAATGGTAAAAGCATTAGACAGTTCGGGAAAAAGCTCCTGACCAACTTTGATACTTTGGGGGGCTTTTTCAAGTTCACTTTCCCAGGTCACCCAGTCAAGCATGGTATTTACAAAAATCTGAGTAGGCTCGAGACTTACTTCTTGCCCGTCAAGCTCGAGCTTTAGATGCTCTTTTACTCCTGCCTGATAGTCTTCGCCAAAGGTGCTTAAATGCCCATAAACTCTAACAATGAACGTATCCTGATTGTAGTAAAAATTAATTGCTGACATACCAGGTGCGTGAGCAAAGGAGCTGCTTAAACCCATTAGCACAATAAGGCTTAGGTAGAGCTTCTTTTGCGAAAAAAGTTTAAAGAAAAAGGTGGTTTTGTTTTGTATCATTAAAGGCATTCTAAAGAGCCAATCACAAGCCTGATGTGATACTTATCCAAAACCTGCTTTTAGAGCCCTTTTGAACAAATTTTAGTCCGATAGCTTACAGCCAACTCATAATCAATAGTGCTACCGTAGCGCTACTATGAAAGTAGACTTTTGTCAACTCCGTCATAACTATTCTAGGAGGCTAGCGTGAAGCGCTCATTTAACCCCTGGTTGCTGGTTATGCTTATCGTTTTGGGCATTTTTGTGTTTAGCACCTTCAACAGTCGCTCAACCAGTAAAGCGATCTCTTATTCTGATTTTACGCAATTCGTAGATGATGGAGCCGTAGAGCGTGTAACGATTGAACGCACCAATGGCCATATCGAAGGCAAGCTCAACCAACCTCAATCTTTAGGCGATCAGACCATTCAAAACTTTAATACCACAGCCGTGATTACCGATTCACTACTGCAAAGGCTCGAGCAAAATGTTGGCTCTGTGGACATTCGCAATCCGCCGCAATGGATAGGTTTTGCCATCTCGATTTTACCCATTATTATCTTGATTGGCTTTTTCTGGTTTATTTTTATGCGCGCCCAGGGCGGCCCCAGCCAGGTCATGCAATTTGGTCAGTCAAGGGCTCGAACCTATGGTCGTGAAAATAAGGTTAAAACCACCTTTAACGATGTTGCTGGGCATAAAGAGGCCAAACAAGAACTTTTAGAAGTCGTTGACTTCCTTAAAAACCCCCAAAAATATCTGCGTATTGGCGCAGAAATTCCTAAAGGGGTACTGCTCGTAGGTCCTCCCGGAACAGGTAAAACCTTATTAGCAAGAGCCGTTGCTGGTGAAGCTGGTGTGCCCTTTCTAACCGTTAGCGCTTCCGAATTTATGGAAATGTTTGTCGGTGTGGGTGCTAGCCGTGTGCGCAGCTTGTTTGATGAAGCCCGAAAATCTTCCCCCGCTATTATCTTTATCGATGAGATTGATTCCATTGGTCGTCGTCGTGGGGCGGGTATTGGGGGTGGTCATGATGAGCGCGAACAAACCCTAAACCAGATTTTAAGCGAGATGGACGGATTTGAAAAAGATACCTCTGTCATCATTGTTGCTGCGACAAACCGCCCAGATATTCTTGATCCAGCCCTTCTTCGTCCTGGTCGCTTTGACCGTCAGGTTACGATAGGCTTACCTACGCAATCTGAGCGCAAAGAAATTCTTGGTGTACATGTCCGCAATAAGCCAATTGCTGATGATGTCAGTCTCGAGCGTTTAGCCGAAGCTACTCCTATGTTTTCAGGTGCTGATTTAGAGAACCTGACTAATGAAGCCGCCCTGGTTGCTGCTCGTGTAGGCAAACAAATTATTTCTTGGGGTGACTTTAACGAGGCGCTTGACCGTATTATCTTAGGTCTACGCCGAGGTAGTTTGGTGCCTTCTTTAGAAGAGCGCAAAGTTGCCGCCTACCATGAAGCAGGTCACGCGGTTGCCTTCTCCTCTCAGCCTGAATTAGGTGAATTGCGTAAAGTAACTATTATGCCTCGGGGCAATGCCGGTGGCTTTGTTGCACCTCTAGGTAAAGAAACTATGTACAACTCAATAGAGCGTTTCAAACAGCAACTTATCTTTGCCTTTGGGGGTCGGGTTGCTGAAAAGAAACTTACCAATACCATTTCTTCAGGTGCATCAGGTGACTTGCAACAAGCTACCAATATGGCCAAACAAATGGTCTTTGATTTTGGCATGGGTGGCAGTGAATATGTTGCTTGGGGCAGTGACAGTGGCCCTGTCTTTTTAGGGGGCGAAATTAGCCGTCGCAAAGACTTTAGCGAAGAAACGGCGCGTGAGCTTGAGGGTCAGGTTGATAATATTCTCAAAGAGGCTTACGAAAAAACCTTTGAAGTTATAGATGAGCACTGGGTGGCTGTAACAGCAGTTGCTGAAGCCCTGTTAGAGCAAGAAACCATTGATGGTAGACTTATTAAGAAAGCCTTTAAAAAAGCCCAAGACGGTGAAATGACTGCCGAAGAAATTACGCAAATGCTAATTGAGGAAGCTCGTGAGGCAGAAGCTAGGCTCATGCCCAAAGCTCCTTCTAGCATGGACACGAGTGAAGAAAAACGCCGTGAGGAACGTTCGGCACCTGCCATTGACCCTCGCCCAAGCCCCAAAGGTACTGGCGGCTAAGGCTAGCCTATTAGAAGCATTTAAGTGAGCACCAAGGTGCTCACTTTTTATTTGGCTAAATTACCAAAGGTTCTCAAAGAAAATCTCAAAATCATCTCGACTCTAAGCCTCTGGCGTAGTTTTTACCCTATGAATAAGCCTTTTGCCAGAGTAAACTGCACAAAGCATGATTCAGTATTACAGCAC
>JAHEBB010000772.1 GCA_024642575.1 Trueperaceae bacterium
AGCTTAAACTTAAAGCTTTAAGGTCAGGTGAACTGCTAGGGGTATTGGGGCTTAGAGGGCTCGAGCTGATCCAGCCTAAGATAATTTTATAGAGTTCTTGTTGTAACTGGCTATCAAGCCTAGTTTTGGTTTTCAGGTCACCCCTATTGCAATGGTTAATGTTTGATAAAAAGCTGTAGGTTGCCAGCCCTAGCTCACGTAAGTTTGCCTGACTTAAGGTTTTTGCCTTTAGTAGTTTAGGCTCGAGCGAAGCCAAAAAACGAGTGCTGAGGGCATGGTTCATAAAATCATCTAAGTCGGTATAATGCGCGTAAAAGGTGGCTCGGTTTATGCCAGCTCTTTCAGTAATTTGTTGAACACTTAGATTATTGGGACCCAATTCATTCATGAGTTCCATTAAGGCGTTTAAGAGCATGTCTCGGGTGCGCTCAACACGAGGGTCTAACCTCTCTTTTAACAACATAAAAGCTCCTTTGTTGCTTAAGCAACAGTTCATATAGTTTGCACATTGACTTATGAGTTTAGCCGAAATAAGCTAATAAAACAACGGATGTCGCTTTAACGACAGCTGTTATTTTGGAGGTGTTTATGAACATCGTACTTTGGATTTTTCAGGGCGTATTGGCTGCTATGTTTTTTATGGCGGGTATTATGAAGGCAAGTCAGCCTAAAGAGAAATTAAAGAAGAACTTGCCCTGGGTTGATGATGTTTCTGATAACAATGTAAAAATCATCGGCATTCTGGAGCTTTTAGCAGGTATTGGTCTTATTCTACCTCAGCTAACGGGCATTTTTCCCTGGCTAACACCGCTTGCTGCTGTTGGTCTGGTTCTTACCATGATTGGTGCGGCTATGCTTCATGCCAAAAGAAAAGAAAACTCAGCCACTATTATCAATGTGGTTTTACTACTGGTTGCTGCATTTGTTGCCTACGGGCGTTTTGTGTTGATTCCTGCTTAGGATCAAGCTGAATTGATGGTTTTGCTACCTCATCCCCCGTGAACTTTGATCGTAGGTCCAAACAAGCTAAGTAGGGTTAAATTTTTTAATCGGATACAAAACTGAGTTCTAGCGAATTTTGATAAACAAGGCACTAATGGCTAAGCCTAAACTTAGGCTTAGTAGACCTGTGGCTATAGCACCAGCATAGCCACAGTGAGCATAAAGAAAACCTGGAAAATAAGCACCTAGACTTCCGCCTAGGTAGTAGGCAAGTTGATACAAGGCATTTGCGCCAGCTCGGTCGCTGTCCACAGCGGTAGTGACAAAGCCAACGGCTAAACCCTGCACCAGCCAGTTGCCAAAGCAGACAAAAAGTAGACCAAAAAAAACTATGGGTAGGCTCGAGCTTAAACTAATCAGATTGCCCAGAATTGCTGCTAGAAAACCCAGCATGAGGCTGGTTCTTAGCCCCAAGCTTCTGCGAATTCTGCCTGCCAAACTCGAAGAGGCAATCCCAGCAATAAAGGATAAATAAACAAGCGAGGTAAAACTGGCATTAAGGGAAAAAGGTTCTGCGCGTAACTTAAAGGGTAGATAAGTAAAACAAGCCTGAAAGGCAAAAAAGAGACAAAACCCAAGGGCAAGACCTGCTACGAGTGTGGGGTTTGAAAGATGAGTCAGTGTACCTCGAATCGCTTGAAGCAAACTGCTACTTGAGGAAAAGGCAGCCGTTTTTTGCTGCTGCCAGACAAAGATCAGTAGCAGATAAACTCCCGAACTGATAAAAAAGCCCAAGCGCCAGTTAACAAGGTCGGTTAAAAACCCTTCAAGCAGTCGCCCAACGATGCCCCCAATTACGGTGGAGGCCACATAAAGCCCAGCTATTTCAGCCATGAGGCTTTTACTGTTTAGTTCTGCGGTATAAGTCAGAGCGACCACAAAAAGGCCAGGCAAAGCTAGACCTTGTAAAAACCTGAACAAGAGCAAAAGATTAAAATGGTTTGTCAGACCACAGCCCAAACTAATAAGGCTAAGGCAAAAAGCTGCCAGCATGATGATGGTTTTGCGCCCAAAGCGATCTGAGACAATACCAATAAAGGGTGCCGCCAGCCCGATGCCTAAAATAGTCAGGGAGATAATCAGGCTCGAGCCTCTGCTAGCTACCCCAAAGGTGTCACTGAGGATAGGTAAAATGGGCTGGGGCAAGTAGAGCCCAATAAATGCAGCAAAACCCGTCAAATAAAGCGCAACCGCACTGGAAGAGAAAAGACC
>JAHEBB010000773.1 GCA_024642575.1 Trueperaceae bacterium
TCTGACGAACGCTGGGATAACGATATCTTGGGCGAACTCAAGCAACTCACGGGTAATGATTTTGAAGCCGTCGATGTTTCTTCGCTGATGCTAGACGAAAATTCAGGGCAAGTTAAGTAAAGGTCAAACATCCTCTTAAAGATAAATAAGGAGAACTATGAGATATTTGAGGTTGATGGTCGCAGGATTATTTCTGGGTATATGGCTGCTTCTTGCAGCTTGCAATACCAGTACCAGCAATAGTAATGATTTTTTTACCAAAGATAAAGAGTGGACACAAGACATCCCTAGCGACGCTGAAATTGTAAGTCCAGAGGAGTTCCAAAAGCGGGTTGAAGCAGGCGAGCTAGACATTATTACCCCTGCTGTTTTAGAAGCGCAAGAACAAGCGAGGCAAAAAGAGTATCAAGATAATATTGCATTTTTGCAAAATCTTCCTGACAAAAGTTCTTACCTAACAGATTTGCTCGAGTCTGCCGCAGCAATGCCAAGCTATGAGGCTGACCGCTCTATGGTCATGTCTGACGGTCAGACGGTGTTGCTACTTGGCGTAGGTGTTGAGATAGCCAGTGCAGTCGAGAGTTATAAAGCCTTACATAGTGTGGAGAATGTCCTAGACGATTACACTATGACCTATAACCTGATGCCCGACACTCTTAAAGCTCAGGCTGCTACCCCTGATAGTCTAAAAGGTAAATCCTTAGCAGAGGTGCAGACGGCGCTGGCTAATTTGGATACGCTGCTAGGAACGCTGAGCGAAACTGCGCTCGATGGTGTAAAACTAGAGACCAATACAACTACTCTATTGCAACCTCAGGCTACCCCTATTGCTGGTGCCGGCACTGATATTGATGTAATATGTAAGCCCCCAATAGGCTTAGTGAGCCAATTCTGGTTTCCTCTTAAAAACTTCATCAGCCCAATCAAATGGCAAGGTGGGCGTGGCACTTGCTGGGCGTTTGCGGCAATTGGTGCTATAGAGAGCCGAGAGCGCGTTCAAAACGATAATCCTGTGAACCTCTCCGAGCAGTTTTTTGTCAATAAAGTTAAGCAAGACTGGGATAGTAGTGATAACATGGATGGTTACTGGCCAGAAAAAGCGCTTAAAGAAGCTGCTGATCACAACCAGGCCTTGCCAACTGAAGACTTTTGGACTTATAACCAATCGGTCAATCGCTCGAGTGAAACAGATTATGCCAATTCATGTGATGATAAGTACAAAGGTGATTGTTCTAATACCGCTCACCAAAGTCGCCGCGTTTGCACCAAAAGACTGATAGGTAAAAACTGTGGCAATGTTACCTATAAATTTACTGGTTCTGGTGTAGCTGCCAGCCGTGTTACCTACTTGTGGGAAAGTGGAGAGGATAGGTTTGACCTTAACCGTTACAGGCTTCTGCTTTCACAAGGGCATGTTCTCATCGCTACCTTTCCAGTGTATCCAGGGTTTAGAAATGCTGCGAGTGGCTTTGTAACTGATTACACCACGACCAAGAATCCAGCTTTTCATGTCGTACAAATTGTGGGGTTTATAAGTAACCAGGAACTAGCTCGTCAAGGTCTCTCCTCGAACATCGGGGGCGGTGGTTACTTTATTATCAAGAATTCTGGGGGTTGTAAAACTGGGGATGCGGGCTATTTCTACATCCCAGCTCAATACGTAGATACTCTTTTTACCAGTCTAAGTTCTCTTAACTTAGACACAAAACGTGGCGAAGTCTGGAACTACGATCAAGCTGGGGGTACGCTGCCAGCTACCATTGAGATTAAGACTAATCCTGTGCGAGTAGACTTGGGTGTTTCCATCAATTTAGCGGACTTTTTTAAAGTAACCCACCCCATTGCTACAAGTGTGAACCTCAGTGTTTCAGATAGGACAGACGGTAAACACGATATTCACAGCGGAGGCTGGACAATTCGGGGGGGTTTTCCCCCAAGTTTGCCCTACACTTTTAAAAGGCTAGGAAAATACAAACTGGAACTCATTGCTACTACTAATAAGGTATCCACTAGCGACCCTACCTTTCCTGCTTCTACAGTCACAGCCACACTGAACGTAGACGTGGTGAATACCCCACCGTCAATTGATTTACTCCATGATGGAAAAGCCTATCAGGGTGAAGACTTCCCCATTACAGCCTTTGTTAGAGACCGCAACGAGACAGACGGCCAGAAACTGTGCCTAAATACTAAGTGGTCAGTGGACGCACCCGA
>JAHEBB010000244.1 GCA_024642575.1 Trueperaceae bacterium
CGCAACCCAACATCTGCCTTAGTTGCAGTTTGAGGCACTTCACCTGTGAGGGTATAGTCAGCATAAATACCATCTCCGCTGACAGGGGTAACTGTAATTTCTAGACTTGCATTTGGTATAGGTGTTGCCTCGGACATTGTTAGTCTACCGCTAGCTGCCTGCTCTGAAAGCTCGAGTGATAACCGGGTTCGGGTACGAAGATAGCGAAGAATGAGATGGGTAAAACTATCTTTATCCGATTCAGGAAGTAATTTCTGAGGATGAGGATGCCAGGACTGAAAAATGACATGATCAGGTTGGCCAGCATTAAAGACTTCATACTCTACAAAGCGCGACTCAGCACGGGTTAACCATTCTAGGTCACTCGTATCTTCGGCGTCTCCAAAATAGATAATGCCGAAGTCAACGCCACGAGATTTAACATAAGCTTCTATTTCTCTGGCACGCTCTGCCCAATCAGGTCGATAATAGGCAATATCGAGATGAAAAAAGGACAACTCTTCACCCATAACCTCTTTATAAGCGGTTAACCATGCTGCAACATCGTTGACATTTAGGTCAGCCGTTTCAATGCTGCCTATTTTGACCTCAGGAAAAACGCTTCTAACTGCTTGAATAGTCTTTGCAACATCTTGGGCAATTTCTTTTGGCGTCATGCGGCAACGTTCATCGTAATAAGTTGCGGCATCAAAGCCATGTTCTAGGTTAAAGCGATGTAAAACGCCAGCTGCGGATTGCATATTATTTAGGACATTAGCAACCTTGCCATTAAAGCCCTCAATGGTAGAAGCATTACATGGACCTCGTTCTGTTAAGGGGCCAGTCTCATAAGAAACAGCCATTTTGCGTTGTCTTAAATTGTCAAAGACATCTTTCAACTCTTTCTTACTAGCATAGCCATCTAACCATGCGGGATAAAGATGCATAACATGAACCGCTTCGGCACTTTGCTGCCAGGCAGCATTATCAGAAAAGAGGTCATAGAACTGAAATGACCCTTTTCCTGGAAAGTACCTATCCCAAGACCAGGGATCAAGGGGTCCAAACCAGAGCTGAGGTCTTTCACTTAGATCTTTTAGAGTCCACTCGGACTTTACTGTTTTGGTGTCACAGGCAGTTGCGAAAAGAATTAGAGGCAATAAGATTAAGAAAAGGTTGCGTCTTAATTGTTTCACTTATTCTCCAATCTTTTATTAGATGGGACGCGTGTTTAAGTGGACACTGAAAAGTATAGACCACCCAGCTAGTAACTCCAAATTCTTGTCTTGCTTATTATGATTTTTCCTTGTCTTTTAAAGGTATATTTCAGGATTTCTGAAACACACTGATCTTGCTAAATAATCCCGAATTTTCTGTTCAGGACGCTGATTCTAAGTCTTCGTTCCATAATATCTAAGACATACTGAGAATTACATATTCAGACATGAATTTCGACACAGTTTTGACTATCGTTTAGTGAAATAGTAGGGTAAAAAAATTACAGTCGAGAAGGGGTATCATAAATCCCTCAATTTTTTGGTCTTAGAAACCCTGTCTAAGACGGTATTTCTATTTTGGAATTTAGGGTGTCATAAAAGAGGTGATTTATGACCCACCTTAAATGTCTCTAGCTGGGCTTAAAGCTGCCAAAAGGCTTCAACCTCTTATTTTAGCGTCCCCGACGGCATTTGTGGGGTTTAATGTAAAAAAATTACCACACTATCTCACTAAGCGATCATCTGACAGCGTTGACGAAAAGCGTGACTTTTACCTTCTCGGTAACCCGTTTCTAGTGCTACTCGATCTGCTTTAGTCAATTCAAGTGCTTTGATTCTTGCCATAGCTTGGTTTAGACTATTTATGTTAAGGCACTTACTTTATTGTTATTAAAGTAATAAGTTCAATGTGGGGACTTTGCTTTTTTATAGTTACGAGTTTCTTAGATCTCTCACAGTTGCTTCAAGTTCACTAACGATTGGCTCAGAAGCTAGGCCGACTTTAGCTCGTTTTAATATTTCGTTGTAGTACCACAAAGACTCTTCCTTACCAACCTTGAAACGAGCCCAGACCGTACTGCCGACCTCTGGATTTCGTATATCTCGCAGAATAGCTTTCACGTTTGCTAGGGAATCGGCAGCTTTAAGACGTATTGCATCTAACGAATCATTATCTATGGCTGCTAACATATACTCGCGCTCTGCTTCCCACTTAGCTACTTTTTCTTCGGGTAGGCTAGTTGAACCTTCAGCTTTAGAGACAGCTACAACCAAGCGTGCCACTTCATCTCCAAATTGTTCTGCTAATTCCTGAGAGCTTACCTCTGGACTTGATGGGTTTAAGTGGACACTAGAAGTATAGACTAAGCAGCTAATAACTCCAAGTTCTTGTTATTTTCTAACGCCTCAAAGGCTTGAGGACTCTTATAGCCAATGGAGCTATGTAAACGAAAACGGTTGTAGGTAATATTGATGTATTTGAAGATAGCGGTTCTGGCTTCATCCCTGGTAGCGAATGTAGTTTTGTAAACCAGTTCTTTTTTTAGGCTAGCAAAGAAAGACTCGATATAAGCATTGTCTAAACAGGCACCAGTCTCAGTAAAGCTGGCCTTGATACCCCAGCTACCAAGCTCACGCTCAAAAGCATAACTGGTGTATTGAGAACCGCGATCGGAATGATGAATGAGACCTTGTACGCAACCTCGTTGCTTGATTGCCATTCTTAATGCCTGAATGATTAGATCCGTTTTCATGTGATCAGCCATCGCATAGCCAACAATTCGTCTTGAAAAGGCATCCATAATGGCAGCCAGGTAAAGCCAGCCTTCAAGGGTCTTGATAAAGGTGATATCAGCATAATAAACCTGGTTAATCTTTGTGATTTGAGTTTGCTCTTTGATAAGGAGATTCTCGGTTTTTTCAATCTCTCGTTTCGCTGCTTTCTTACGCTTGTACTTCCTGCCTAGCTTGGCGTAAATACCTTCTAGGCGCATCAAGCGTTTTACTTTATCTAAAGAGCAGGGAATGCCTCGATTAGTAAGCTCAGCATGGATTTTAGGACTGCCATAGGTTTGCCCACTTTGCTCATAAATATCTCGAATCTGAGTCAATAATTCATCATTAGTCAGTTGTCGCTTTGAAGGTTCCTGCTTCAAATAAGAATAATAGCCACTGCTCGAGACTGCTAACAGTCTACAAAGCAAGGTTACAGGATAAGTTTCAGCATGCATCTTAATGAACTCAAACCTTACTTGATGTGTTTCGCAAAGTAGGCCGACGCCTTTTTTAGAATTTCAGTTTCCAACTTCAGTTGACGGTTCTCTTCACGTAAGCGCCTCAGCTCTGCCTCTTCTACTGTTGGCTGAGCTCGTTTCATCCCAGAAATCAGCTTTCCTGCTTCATATTGTCTTTTCCAGTGATATAGGTTCTTGGCACTAATTCCCAGGCGTTCTGCAGCTTTGGGCACGCTGTAACCCTCATCAACGACAAGGCGCACCGCATCCAGCTTAAACTCCATTGCGTATTGCCGTTTCTCAGACTTCTTTTCCATTCGGACTCCTTCATGTATTTTTCTCTACATCAAGTGTCCACGCAACCTAGACAACTCCAGGTAAGTCAAGTAGGTTCTTTACCCTTAAATATAACGTTCCTCCAGTAACTTTTGCCTACTTGAAAAGCTGTAAAGTTTAGCAAATGATAGTAACAGTCTTTGGACATTTCGCAGGCATGGTATTGGAGGACATTAATGCCTACTACTCATATAGTAAAACAAGGCGAATTCTTAGCTAGCATCGCGACTGGTCATGGAGTTTCTTGCGACGCTATTTGGAATGATCCTAGTAATGCCAAACTTAGACAAAAACGTGTGAATCCCAATGTCCTCTTCCCAGGAGACACACTTATCGTTCCTGATGTCCTACCTCACAAAGTAAAATTAAGGACGGGAGAAAGACATCTTGTTAGATTAACATTGAACAGCGATCCACTGATACTAAGATTTGAAGTTAGAGGCGAGGATGACATGCCTATCGCTAACACAGGTTGTCAATTGCAACTAGACGGAAAAGTCTATCACTTAATAACGGATAAAGACGGTAAATTAGAACAAGTTATATCTACCAAAGCACAAGAGGGCACTCTCACGGTCTTAAACCTAACAATGCCTATAAGAATTGGCTCTCTAGATCCCGTGAAAGAACTATCTGGACAAATCGCCCGATTAAATAATCTTGGCTACGATGCTGGTGACAGCGAGACTATAGATGAGCAACAATTTTTGTCCGCGATTGAGGAATTTCAGTGTGATCATAGCTTGACAGTTGATGGTAAATGTGGACCCATTACGCAAAAGAAATTAAGTGATGTTCATGGTTGCTAAAGGAAACAAATAAAGGAAAATCTATGAGTGAGGAAGTAAAAGGCTTGTTTCAAAGTTTTTTTGCAGGAAGCGTTGCAGCGGATCACCCTCTCAGTGACACTCACCCTATACTTGCAGCCCCAACTATGGCAAACCACTTTAATGTAGTTAAAGTCGCCATCAAAACTTTGGCTTGTTTTAAACTCGAGGATACTTGCTTTGAATTCGACTCCTCGTTTATTATGCCCGAAGCAGCTACCGAAATTAAAAACCTTTCGCGGCTTAAACAGAAACATGGCAACGCTCTCCTTTCCGTCTTTGGTCATGCCGACCCCACAGGTAACGAAGATTACAACAAAAAACTCAGTGGTCAACGAGCCTTGGCGATGTACAGTCTGTTGATCCGCGATGTTAGCAGTTGGGAAACCCTTAATAGGGCAAATACCTGGGGCATAAAAGCAATTCAGCAAATGCTGGGGGCTGCTGGACACGATGCTGGAATAGTTGACGGAGTTTTAGGTGAAAAGACCCGAGGAGCTATCAAAGATTTTCAAATGACTAAGAGTCTTGTCGTTGACGGGGTTGCTGGACCTACAACACGCAGAGAACTCTATAAGGTATATATGGATACAATTGCCCAAGATGAGAGTGGGAAACCCTTTAAGCTTGAAAAAAAGGACTTCCTAGCAAAAGGAATAGGCAAGGATTTAAAAGGGGATATTCAAGGTTGTGGCGAATTTAATCCCCTATTTTTATTTTCAAACGCAGACAAAACTGAGTTTGATAAAAAAGAAAACGAATCAATTAGAAATGGCAGGAATATGCCAAATCGGCGGGTAATGATTTTGCTATTTAAACCTGGTACCCAAATTGATTCAACCAAATGGCCTTGTCCTTCAGTCATAGAGGGGGTAGCAGGATGTAAAAAACGATTCTTTTCAGATGGCGAGGAGCGAATGCAAAATTCCGAGGAAGAACGGGAGTTTTCCAAAACGAAAGACACCTTTGCCTGTCGCTTTTATCAAAGGTTACAAAATACTTCTCCTTGCGAGAAAATAATAACTACAGCAGGGTTCGCCACCTGGGAAGTTACACCGGTAAAGCTACTTTTATCGAGTGATGAGATATTACTACCAGAGATTGAAGTTGATTCTGATCCAAGTGCAATTGCAGCAGATAATCCTAGGGCACCGACCCTTCGACAAGGAGGCTTTGATCTATGGCCGACAGAATGATCACAGTTGTCGGTGATACCATCGACCTCTATGTCGAATCGAATGAACCCATTGAAACTGCAGTGGAGGTTCAGTTTCAAAGGGTTCCAGTAGGACCAGCGCCGAAGCAAGGCACTTCATTTATCAATATTCAGTTTAAAGAAAATTTGATAGCAGTTCCTGTACCTCTCCGCGAACCTAACCAAGCAAAAGGACTTTTTGCAGCACGTATCAAGTGGAAGGTCAATCTCAATCATGATCCTAGCCTCGAGAAAGACACAGCAGTTCTGGTAGCCATTGTTCGGGGCAAGTCCCAGACAACTGGGCGAACACTTGTCGCACAAATCCGCGACTTACTGTTTATACAAGCCATTGACATTACTACCGATCCTAAGCTTACCCGTATCATGTTGCACGAATTCGCAAGAGCAAATCAGAATACCTTCATTTTCAATCCTCAACCACTTGAGAACTTCGTGCATTCACTTAGTGTGGAGCAGAAGAAAATGCTTTGTAATATTGCCGAACAAAACCCTTCAGGACGGTTGGTTGTCTTCGTTACGTTTTACGACACAAGCAAAAAGCAGTTACGCATGTTTGCAGACAATGGTGGAGGAAATCACTCGATTCGCCCCAATGCAACCTTTTCTGTCTTTCACTGTAGAGATGTGGATAAAGGTGGCATCACGCTTGTGTGCCATACAGAACATTTCGTAGTGCATTTTCTAAATGGCAGCACTCGCAAATGGATTCTTGGTAAAGAAGGACCTAAAAAACAGTTCGCAAATGACTATATGCAAAAAACAAATCCTGAACCTATTCTTTACAAACTTGTAGCGCATTTACCAGCAGACGCTCAAGGCCACGATGGCGTAATTTGGTGCAGTCCCTTTCGAACAAATGGCAAAAGTATTATGCCAGGAAACTTTATTCATGGGATTGTAAACACACTTGGTTGCTGGATGCTCTTTCGCAACTATAATTGGCCACGAAGTGTCGCGATTGAGTTTGACAAACTATACAGGTTTGGCAGAAGACCAAATATCCGTTTTGCCCCAAAAAAATTTGTACCCGAGCTAGAAAAGATATCAGATTCACAGAGCCGTAGGTATGATTTTCATAATCCTCCAGATCTTCCGCCACAGGGCTTTTCTAGCAGCGGAAGGAAGTATTTGCGCCTCGATATGAATTATGCACACTTGTGGTTCTTCCATGAGATTGTTGGGATTAAATACTTTAGTTCAACGATAAGCTTTATCGGGCCATGTATTAACGACCGCAATACGCACGGTTTCACTTTTGAAAATACCTTCCCACTTGCCCAAGCAGGTCTCGCACCCGCGTTTAATCTTCTAGAGGAGGGTTCCTTTGCGGCGTATGACCCTGACGACCGTCGCAAACAAGATAAAAAATTTCGACAAGACGATAGCCTGTGGCGCGATAATGCCCTTGGCTTTAGAACTTCTGAAGGATTTGTCCCTTCTTTTGCACGAGCTATAAGTCCCAAAGAGCTCAAAACGAAGTCATGGGCTGATTTATTTTTTTATAAAGAGGATGATGTTGATTTAGGTCCTTCCAGTCATTTGATTCGAAGTGATGCAGCTTTTGTCCCAGGCACTTAGGCATGTTTTATTAAGCGTCTAAATAAGGTTTTTAGAGTATCTGAGAAATAAGAATAAGCTAGCTTGGGGATTGTGTAGAAGTCAGGAAATTTTCAACGTTAAGGAATTCGTATTTTCTCAAATTCAAGTAACCTGGCTTGACTGGTGTTTTGATAAACCCTTTATTTATGGGCTTTGTGCATCAGAATCGTAAAGTAAACTGGTAACATTAATCAAAGTAAAATAAACCTTAAAATAATGAGTTTTTCTTACCGAAAAAAGCTGTCTTGGCTCGAGTAAAGAAAAACGGACGTTAAATGTTACCGTTTACCTCGTAATCAAAGCCATACTCGACGATGAGTTTGGAGTCAGCTTCAATTTCCCTTTACCTTTGCGTTGCTTTTGTCAGCATTTCTAACAAAACCCCTATTTACACCAAGCTTTTGCAAACTCAGACGACGATTTATCCAATTGTCTACCGTCATTGAGATAGGTGTCCCGATATTCTGTGTCACACATGCTTTGATAATAATGTGATTTGTTTGCCTAGCGTTAAAGACAATACGATATTGATATATATATGTTTCTGCTCCACGTCTTTCCCATATGGAAGAGATTGGTTCTATTTCGAAGTTCTCATCGATAGTTAAAAGAATGCCACAATTAAATAATGCTTCTTTTATGTTGGAAGATTTTGTAATGGCACAGATGTCGTTGTTGAGGTCATTCAATGAGTAAATATCCACTTTGATTTCACAAACTGCAAACGCTAAAGCAAAGCGAGCATTAGCGGGTTCTCCCGCAAAAACCGTGCTCAGCCAGCCAAGAGAACCCGCTTCCTTAAGAGATCAAAGTTAGCTCTACCATACATCATTCTCTTA
>JAHEBB010000245.1 GCA_024642575.1 Trueperaceae bacterium
AAATCTACGGGTTCCTGAGAAACTGTGATGGTAACCAGATAGTTTACAAATTGCACAGCAGACTCGAGCCTAAACGTGTAAGCCTGTTCGTGCAAATCATGGAACTGAGACTCGAGCTTAGCCAAATTCAAATCATCAGCGGGTACGCGCACCGTGTGTTCCTGCCCAAGATAACGCATATCGATATAAGGTTTAAAGCTAAATTTGGCTTCTGGATAGCCTGCCGCGCGCATAAAATCGGCAGCTTCAAGGGTCATTTCGCTAAGAATGGCTTTGACCTGTGAAAGACCGTCCTCACTGCCTGGTAAAACCTTAGTACGAATAAAATCTTGCATGGGTTCGGTCATCAGCATGCCAAGGGCGCTAAAGGTGCCTGTGGCAAAGGGAATAATGACCTTGCCAATATTGAGTTCTCTTGCTAATGAGGCGGCGTGCATAGCGCCACCCCCCCCAAAGGCGACCAGCGTAAAATCTCTTGGATCATAGCCGCGTCTAACAGAAACAAGTTTGATGGCATTGACCATATTGGCATCTGCTAGGCGTACGACTCCCAGAGCCGCTTCTTCGGTAGAAACCTTAAAGCTTTCTGCAATCGGTACATAGGCTTTTTTAGAAAGCTCAGGGTCAACTTGCATTTGCCCACCCAAAAAGTAATCTGGGTTAATACGTTGTAAAACCAGATTGGCGTCGGTTACGGTTGCTTTCTCGCCGCCCTGACCATAGCAAGCTGGCCCAGGCACAGCGCCTGCACTTTGCGGACCAATTTTGAGCGCGCCTGCGTCATCAATATGAGCAATCGAACCGCCCCCAGCACCAATTTCAACAATGTCTACCACAGGTATTTTAATAGGGTAGCCTGGATTAAAAGGGTCTTTTTCAATGTAGTAGTTGGTGGTGAATTTGACCATACCATCTTCAATCAGTGAGGTTTTGGCGGTAGTGCCGCCAACATCCATAGTGATGATATTTTTTTCGCCGATTAAATCGCCAATGGCTTTTGCACCAATGACGCCGCCGACCGGGCCTGACTCTACCAAATGTATAGGTTGCTGCTTGGAGAGTTCAAAGGTATTGGTACCGCCATTTGACTTCATGATGTGGAGGCCGCTATTTACCCCCATTGCTCTAAGCGCATTTTCCAGATTTTGAACATAGCTCGAGGCAACAGGTTGTACATAAGAATTCAGCACTGCGGTATTGCTGCGCTCATACTCGCGCCACTCTTTGGTAATGTCGCTCGAGCTGGTTACAAACATTTCAGGTAAGTGCTTTTTTAAGAGTTCAGCACACTGTTTTTCATGAATGGGGTTGGCGTAGCTGTGCAAAAAGGCCACTGCTACCGCTTCAATACCTTCGGCTTTTAAGTCGGCGGCGACTTTGGCGACATCTTTTTCACTCAAGGGCGTTAGCACTTCGCCCTTGTAATTAAGGCGCTCGTCAACTTCATAGCGGTATTCCCGAGGCACAAAAGGCGGCTGTTTTTTAAAGCGTAAATTATAAATATCGGGTCGGTTAGCCCTGGCTATGGCTAAGACATCACGAAAGCCCTTGGTGGTAATGAGTGCTGTTTTAGCGCCTTTGTGTTCGGTAAGGGCGTTAATCACGACGGTGGTGCCGTGTACAAAATGGGCTACAGTTTTAGCATCTAGATTGGCCTTGCTAATGGTATCTAAAATCCCCTGAGCAAAATTGGGTGGGGTAGACGATGATTTGGTCGTGCCAAGCTCACCCGTTGCTTCATCAAGGTAAACCAGATCGGTAAAGGTGCCGCCAATATCGGTTGCGAGTTTCATATGCCTCCTTTAATCCAAGAATCTTGGGGTGTTAACAAAAATGACTTGAGCTGGGATGCTGTAGCTATTGCAGATACGATGACTATGATTTGAAGGAAGGTGCATGCTGTCATGGGGGTTCAAGGTGTACTCGAGCGCATCAAAAAAGACTTTGACCTGACCTTCGAGTAAATAGATAAACTCTTCTCCCGGGTGACTAATCCATTCACTTTCAAACTCGGGAGGATAGGTGACCAGCATAGGCTCGAGCGTGCGCCCTTCAAAGTCGCCACCTAAGCGGGCATAGACGATTTTGCCATCCTCGAGCTTAAAAGGGTGACGTTCATAACTGCGTACGACCAGATTTTCTTCGGGGGGTTGGGGGAAAAAATAAGAGGCTTGTACCTCTAAGGAGTGAGCAATATTAACCAGAGATGTCACGGTCGGTGAGGCTAAATCGCGCTCTACTTGTGACAAAAAGGAAACCGATAGACCAGAAACATCACTCATTTGCTGTAAGGTCATGCCTTTTGCCTTACGCAAAGTGTGAATCTTTTTGCCTATCATGACACGCTCCTGAATGGGTGAACTTAAGGGATTAGGCTAAATGGCGAGGTTTAAATCGGAACAGTAAGTCATTAATTATTCACTATAATGAAATTTTTTAACAAAAGTCAATATACATTATTAGAAGCTATAGTTGGATGTTTATTCAGTAATAGGAGTATGTTTGGTAACCTGAGTAAGTTGTGCTTGATGCGATAAATCCTTATAAAACTTAAAGAAATCTAGCCCAGAAACCAGTATTGGTTTTTTAGCCTATTGATAAATCTGTGTATAGACTTAAAAAACATACTTTTTAAGCAGATTGACAGTGCTGGTGAATCCTGTAATAATTTGCACTACATCGAAACTTTTTTACGATGTGCCTCATCCTCTAAAAGGAAATCTCTTGGGCTTCGTAAAGGGAGGGAGTCACGATGAAGAAAATAAAGGTTAGATTTCTTCGAAGTTGTGCGCTTCTTGGTTTAGCTCTGCTGGCACTTACGGCATGGGCACAAGACGGCAACATTTTGCTCTATGGAGGGAATCAAGATATTGATAATATCGACCCTGCCACAGGCGAAAACTATTCAATCAATGCTGCCCTGCGCAGTCTCTACGATGCCCTCTTTATTTATAGAGGAAACGACATTGAGCCCCATCTGGTTGATACCTGGGAAGTCAATGATGACGCGACTGTTTGGACCTTTAAACTTAAAGGCAATGCTGTTTTTCATGACGGCAGCCCGGTCAATGCCGAAGCAGTCGTTTATAGTTTTAACCGTCTTCGTGAAATTAATGGGCCACCTGCTTACCGCTGGGCCACCATTAGCGATGAAAATACGGCGAAGGCACTTGATGACTTAACTGTGCAATTCAGCCTAACAGAACCTTTTGCCCCCTTTATTGGTACGTTGCCTCAGCTATTTGTGGTTAACCCTGCGATTGTTGAAGCGAACAAGGCTGATGACTACGGACAAGCCTATTTAAAAGAGCATGAAGCCGGCTCTGGCCCCTTTACCCAAGGTCGCTGGGAAATTGGCAATGTTTACGAATTTGTAGCGGTTCCTGACTACTGGGCTGGCTGGAAGGGCGAAAGCCATTTAGACGGTGTTCTCTGGATTATTCAGCGTGACGCTGCTACTATGAAAAATTCACTCTTAGCTGGCGAAACCCAGGTAGCAGACGGTATTTCAGGTAGTGATATTGAAGCGATTGATGCTACTGAAGGTTTTAGTGTTGAGCAAAACGTTGGCTTCTTTACCAATACTCTCAAAATGAATACTCAGGGTGAGTACACGAGTGACATCAATGTACGTAAGGCCATCGCTTACGCTATGAATTATGACGCCTTACCTGAAGCGCAAGATGTCGGCATTACCATTCTTCCTGGGCCAACACCCGCTAACTTTATTGGTTACGTTGAAGGCTTAGATGTTCCGACTTATGATATTGAAAAGGCCAAAGAATATCTTGCTAAGTCAGCCTGGCCTGAGGGCGGCTTTAGCCTTGATTATGTTTATGTAACTGACTTTCCACGTGAAGAAGTTCCTGGTTTACTTCTTTTAGAAGGTTTGGCAGAACTCAATATTACGCTTAATATGACCCCTATGCTTTGGCCCGATATGGTTGCCAGTTGTGCTACGCCAGAAACGGGGCCTGACATTATTAATATCTATACCTTACCTGCCTACCTAGACCCGGACGCCCATCTTTACAACCAGTACAACTCAGCCCAGTGGGGCAGCTTTAATTCCTGTAGTTTTTACAAAAATGAACAGGTCGATAGCCTCTTAAATGAAGCTAGAGTTTTGGGCGATATGGATAAGCGGCTCGAGCTCTACGCCGAGGCTCAAACCCAGATTGCTGCCGATCAACCTGCTGTCTGGATGTACACCGAGGACAGCTCACTAGCTTTAAATCAATGTGTTAAGGGCTATACCTACTCAGCAATGTACCCCATCACCATGCTCTTCCAGGATCTCTGGATGGACGGTTGTCCTTAGGTCATAAAACGTAAAGGATAGTTTTCAGGGAGCAGGAGCATGTGTAACAAAACGTTCTCCTGCTCCCTGAGTAATTTAAGCCGCCTTTATAGCTAATCGTTTCCGCTGGCAATAAGTATTATTTGAATGTTATTGCCAGGAGGTACCAATGAAACTAGGTTCTTACTTTCTCAGACGATTACTCCTGCTCATTCCGCTGCTTTTGGGTCTGAGTTTGCTAACCTTTACCGTTTCACGTATTTTGCCAGGTGACCCGGTGGGTCTTGCCGCTGGGCCTCAGGCTACCGAAGAAATCAAAGCCTCTTTGCGCAAGGAATTTGGCCTAGATAAACCTTTACCTGTGCAGTATTTTAGCTATATAGGGAATTTGTTTCGCGGGGAGTGGGGGCAGTCGCTTTACTCGAGGCGTGAAGTTGCCTCTGACCTCAAAGTTTATTTTCCTGCCACCTTGGAGCTTACCTTAGCAGCTATAGTATTTGCGGCTGTTTTGGGTACGCTGCTGGGGGTGGTTTCTGCGCTTAATCGCAATAAGCTCCCTGATCATTTGGCTCGAGTGGTGGTTTTATTTTTTGTTAGCTTTCCAGCCTTCTGGCTGGCTATGATGTTTCAACTATTGTTTGGCTTGGCCCTTGACTGGTTTCCTATAGGTAAGCGCTTTAATATTCTGATGTCGCCACCGCAAAGCATTACAGGAATGTATTTACTTGATAGCCTTTTGACCTGGGACTGGAAGTCGTTTCGTATGGCAGCCTGGCATTTGTTTATTCCTGCTCTGGTTTTGTCGTTTGGGGCGCTTGCCAGTATTACTCGGATTACTAGGGCAAATATGCTTGAAGCTCTGGATAAAGATTTTGTGCGGATGGAACGCGCCCTTGGCATGCCTGAGCGCGTGGTTATTTTTAAATATGTTTTGCGAAATGCCTTTATTGCCACCCTAACCATTATTGCGCTCGAGTTTGGCTGGCTTATGGCAGGTGCAGTCTTGGTCGAAACGATTTTTGACTGGCCAGGACTTGGGCTTTATATTGTCGAGTCATCCTTACGCTTAGATTTTCAGCCCATTATGGGCATCACTATTATTTACGGCATTGTTTTTAGTCTAGTCAATATTTTTACTGATATGGCTTATGGTCTCTTAGACCCGAGGATTCGCTATGGCTAGAGCACTCAGTTCTAAAGAACTCAGGCAAAAAGCTCGTGAAGTTCAGTGGGAAGCGTTTCAAAGAGGTCTTTACCGCTTTCGTTCCAATGCGTTATCGATGATTGGTTTAAGCTCTTTAATTATTTTGATTCTTATTGCTTTTGCTGCGCCTTATATAGCACCTTATCCTGAAGATGCCCGCGGTAAAACTCATGTTACCGAGCGGCTTAAACCGCCAAGTCAGGAGCATCTTTTTGGTACCGATAAAATTGGCAGAGATATTTTTAGCCGTGTCATTATGGGTACGGGGTTAGCGCTAAAAGTAGGCATTGTGATTATTTTTCTAGCTTCAATTATTGGGGTGACGATGGGTGGTGTTGCCGCCTATGCGGGAGGCTGGGTCGATGACCTGCTAATGCGTATAACCGACATTTTTCTAACGGTGCCTGGCCTGGTTTTGGCGATTGCTATTACGGCAGCATTGGGTAAAGGCATTACGAATGTCATGATTGGCATTTCGCTGGTCTGGTGGCCGGGTTTTGCCAGATTAACGCGCAGTCTGGTTTTATCGCTTAAGGAAGAAGCCTTTGTTGAAGCGGCTGATGGGATTGGCTCGAGCCATGCCCGCATTCTTTTTCGCCATATTTTGCCCAATGCGCTGTCACCGATTATCGTCAAGATGAGTACCGATTTTGGTTTTGCCGTTTTGACCGCTGCTGCCCTTGGCTTTATTGGTTTAGGAGCCCAGCCACCGACACCCGAATGGGGTGCCATGATTAATGATGGTCGCGAGCGTTTCCCTACCGAATGGTGGATTGCCACCTTTCCTGGCTTAGCGATTTTTGTCATGGTCTTTAGCTGGAACTTATTGGGCGACGGTCTAAGAGATGTGCTTGACCCGAGGTCAAGAAGGTGACACAGCCCTTACTAGAAATAAAAGATTTACACCTCGAGTTTAAGACCTTTGATGGGGTAGCCAAAGTCTTAGCTGGCGTTAATTTGACCATGCAGCGCGGAGATGTTTTAGCCCTAGTCGGTGAGACGGGCTGCGGTAAATCTATGACAGCGCTGGCTGTTCCTCGGCTTATACCCATGCCCCCTGGCAAAATCAGTAAAGGGCAAGTGCTCTTTGAAGGGCAGGATTTGCTCAAAAAATCACCCGATGAGATGCAGCGCTTTCGCGCCAAACATCTGGGTATGATTTTTCAAGACCCCACGACCAATTTAAATCCGCTCTTTACTATTCGTGAGCAACTTGTAGATGCCGTTTTGTACCAGCAATATGACGCGCATAAAGTACCTGCTAAGTGGCGTTTTTCGAGTTCTGCAAAAACCATACGTAAAAAAGCCCATGAGCGAGCTATTGAACTTATGAATCTGGTGGGTATTCAAGATGGTGAAAAACGTTTAAGTGATTATCCGCACCAGTTTTCAGGCGGTATGCGTCAGCGTGTTCTTATTGCTATGGCTTTAGCAGGCGAGCCAGATTTGCTCATTGCTGATGAGCCAACCACTGCGCTCGATGTCACCATTCAGGCACAAATTTTAGGTTTGATTCGTGATTTGGTGCAAAAGCTGAACCTTTCTGTTTTGCTGATAACGCATAACTTGGGGGTCGTCGCCAAAACCTGTGAAAAGGTCGCGGTGATGTATGCCGGGCGTGTGGTGGAAGAGTCAAGTGTTAAAGATTTATTTAAAAATCCCAAGCATCCTTATACGCAGGGGCTTATCAATGCTGTTCCTACTCAACACACACCGCGCCGTGGTTTAGAGGGTATTCCTGGACTGATTCCTAATTTGACCCAAGCCCCTGAAGGTTGCCGTTTTCATCCGCGTTGCCCCAGAGTCATGGACATTTGCCAGCAAGTGCCAGAGGCAAGACTTTTAAGTGCTGAGCATAAGGTTTACTGTCATCTTTACGAGGATGCGCTATGACGACACTCTTAGAGGTAAAGGGTTTAAAAAAATATTTTCCGCAACACTCGGGTTTGTTCAATCAGAAAACCAGCTATTTTAAAGCGGTGGATAATGTCAGTTTTAGTGTACCCAAAGGTAAAACCTTGGGTCTGGTCGGGGAGTCGGGGTCAGGCAAAACAACCATTGGGAAATGCGCGATTCGTTTGCTCGAGCCTAGCGAAGGCCAGATTCTCTTTGAAGGTCAAGACATTAGCCATTTACCCAGAAAAGCCATGCAAAAAAAGCGCAGTGACATCCAGATGATTTACCAGTCACCCGCTGCTTCCCTGAATAGCCGTATGACCATTGGGCAAATCATTGCCGAACCGCTCTGGATTCATCAGAAACTAGGCGGCTATGAGGCGCAGCAACGCGTTTTAGAACTCTTAGATGTGGTGGGCTTAAAAGAAGAGCACTACCACCGCTTTCCTCACGAGTTTTCAGGTGGGCAGCAGCAGCGCGTGGGTATTGCCAGGGCGCTGGCAGTGAATCCTAAACTTCTTATCTTAGATGAGCCAACCTCTGCCCTTGACGTGTCAGTCCAGGCGCAGGTTCTAAATCTTTTGCAGCAACTGCAAGATGACTTTGATCTGACCTATGTGTTT
>JAHEBB010000774.1 GCA_024642575.1 Trueperaceae bacterium
CCCGACCCTCACTCAGTGCATTAAGGAAAACTGCGAGCTTCGTAACGACCAAATTTTTAAGCTCGAGCCTATCCCAGTAGAACCTATACTGCCCCCTCGTTACCGTTTACGTGTGCATTTATTGCTGGTCTGGAAAGACCCTATGGATGTTGACCATCCTTTCCCAAAAAATATGCCCTTTAAGATAAGTTTTGCAGATGGCAGCCCCGACAAAGAAGTTAAAGTAGCTGAAAATGGCTTACTTGATTGTATTGTAGACAAGCGAAAAACAGCTTTTAGCCTTCGTTTTGAAGCTACCGAAGCCAGTTACATTGTTAGCACTTCCGACACGTCTTCTGGAGGCACTTCTGAGCACTTTACCGATAGAGCTTCAGCAGCCCAATTTGTCAAACAGGGTGCAAAAGCATTCTTGCTGCCCCCCGCATTTAATCTGACTAATTGTGACTGGACCATAGATACAAGTGTGGCAACGACTTACAATCAACCAAACTTTGAAAGCCTTGAGTCGCTTGAGGCAATAGGCACACATGACGCCCCTTGTCGTGTCGAGCTAAAACTGAACTGGCAGTACATGAAATTCCTCTACTTTGATCGCAAACTCAAACAAAAACTTAGTATCCCCCCTATCATGGTTGAAGGTTTTCTTGATAGGGACACAGCGACAGGCGACCCTCATACTCAAAGTAATTGGTCAACCGATCCAGAGGCTTGCCAGTGCCTACCCTGGATTCTCAAGAAAGCAGAGGATGGCAGTGAGCTGAGCAAAGAGAAAATCCTTTTGCAGTTTCGGAGTAAGGAAAATACATTTATTGACTCGAGCGCTGCTCAAACATCAGGTGGTGGACGGAAAGTCATTAGTAAAGATAGCGCCTCATTGAGTGATGACCCTGGTCTAAATGAAGGTGAAAATACAGCCATTGATTTTAATGTGGCAAATGCCGCTCGCCTTTCTTACTACGACTTGCCCTCTATCTGGAAATCGAGAACCTACTTTACCAAGCTCCAAGGAGAAACGGATAGTAAATTTGAAACCTTGGCAGCAAAAACCACCAACAATGCTAAACCTTTTCTTTTTTCCTTGGATGATATTGTATTAACAGATAGAAACTTGCAAACTATTGCTTGGATACCTGATACCCAACTTATAAACCGTGTGGCCATCTTTAAACATAGTTTCACAGGAGGCACTTCAAATATTGGTCTACATAAACAGGATTCTGCAAATAACCGCGTCTATTTAACCCAGCGACCCTCGGTCGAAACAGATCGAAACTACATAGCGGACTACCCTGATTGGACCCGCCTCGTCGTTACCCAAGGCAACCTTTTTGATGTTTTTGATAAACGTGTTTCTGTCGAGCCTGATGGTGTGGTTGGTGCACGTGCCGGTGTTCGCTGGCTAGATGCTACAAACGCTCCAAATTTCACACAACATATCGGCCTACATCCAACAGGTGTTATGCAACCTCGCCCCTCAGTAACAGATGAAACCTTTTTTAGCATACAACCCATGTATGAGCAGCGACATCATCAGTGGTGGTTACCTAGCAATCGCAGTCATCATAGAGGTATAGGTCGGTTTGACATTAGTCTTTTAAGATGCTGTGATGTTGCTAGCGATGGTCTTACTGAAATAGCCCGCTGTATTAGCTATTTTAGATTCTTCTTTAATTTTAATGCCACATTTACACCAAGTTTTAATACCAGTGCAACGGCACTTGGCTTAACAGGTGCTTCGGCCAATCAGTGGTCAAACACCGCCATCACGAATTTATTACAGCGTTGGAATGGTCCAGATGGGACTTGGAATGCTGGTACTGCTCAAATTGTCCCTCAAGACAATCGTCATAAACTTCAGGTAAACACGATGTGGTTCGCCCAAGCACTTCCTAGTACGGTATCTCATTATGAGCTGGGTGTTTTCCAAGATACCAGCTCTCCAGGTGGGGTTCGAGCCTATATGGGTGCTTCTTCAGGACAAGGAGCCCTGGATCAAAGTGATAATGCTGTTTCGCCTACTAGTCCCGGTTGGTTTACCTTTGCACACGAGGTTGGTCACGGAGCCAGTCTTCAGGATGAGTATGCAGAACCGACAACAAGAACCAATTTACCTGCTAACTGGTTAACCAGCTTTGATTGCTTTTCGCCTGGTAGTCCGTACATAAGCGATACGCTAACCATGATGAATCAAAACAAAACGGTAGATGCGCGT
>JAHEBB010000775.1 GCA_024642575.1 Trueperaceae bacterium
AGCGTTTTGTCTTTGCCTTTAAAGTGCAAGAACTTGATGATCTCAGCCACGCGATTTTGTAGCCTCCTGGATTTGGACTCGAGCAAGTCATAGTATTCGGCATCCTCGAGCATTTTCTGGGTTGTGCTATCAAGTAAATCGAGCTCCTCTTCCGCTAAGGTACGCTCTGTTTTTACCAGTGCAAGAAGCTCTTCGATTTGCTCGAGCTTAGCGTCGGCATCAAGACCTTCGTTAGCCGTAATGGATTCTATGGAATCAAGGGGTGAACGCAAACCCTTTTGCACCACGGTGACCAGGCGTTTGACCGAGCGCCTGTATTCACGGCGATGCTCAAAGACTTTATCTTTGTGTTCACGAATGACCTGATTGTGAAGGCTTTGGGTGCTTTTCAGAAAGACATCCACCAGGACATCCTGACCCCTAAAGAATTGATGAGCGATAAAGGCTAAGAGGTGTAAATGCTGATCTTCTTTACTGCGTCTGGTGACCTGAAACATCTTGGCGTTCAGTACAAATTGCGCGTAGTAACGTAAACCTTCATGGGGCAAGGCTAGAGCCTCAATCGTGCTTTCCAGGTTGAAGTAATGCTTTCTC
Organism: Trueperaceae bacterium; assembly: GCA_024642575.1. Classification (GTDB taxonomy): domain Bacteria; phylum Deinococcota; class Deinococci; order Deinococcales; family Trueperaceae; genus JAHEBB01. The sequence continues at coordinate 595 of JAHEBB010000775.1, forward strand.
AGCAAGGCTACATCCTCAACGTTCTGTTGGATCTTTTTAGGTTTTTGTGCTTGAGAAAACCGTTTGAGTAAGGTAACGGTATAACGCAGAACTTGCTTACCTTCGTCATCTTCTTGCTCGAGCAGGGTTTCAAGCAAGTCTTTCTGCTGCGGTTTAAGGCTTGTTTTAACAGTGTGAAGTAGGTCTTCTTTGTGAACCTGCAACTCTGTGCTGATGAAGTCGAAGAGTTTGCGGTAATTTGGCACTTCAATACGGTGGCGAATCAGGCTTTCCACCAGATGCTGGAAAATAATCTTGTTGCGCTTTTGCGAACGAATCATGGTTTGCAGCTCAGGTCTCACCCGAGCTTCCGCTACCTTGCCATAAGCCTGAAATCCTAAGTGCTGAAGAATAAGTTTTTTGTGTCGTTGAAAGCTTTCGGTGTCGTACTTCTTGACATTAATTTTCTCAACGGGAATATCAAGATGCCTAGCTGCATAAAGCATGTCAGCTTCATGAAACTGACGCGTGTAAAAGCGCTTCTCTGCCTTGAAGTAGGCTAGGTTGAGTAAAAAGCAAACCTTATTGGTCGAACCCCTTAGTGTCCCAATGAGTGCTTGTGTTACCTCCGTTAAACGCAAGTATTTCTTGCGCTCCGCGCTACTAAAGATAGGCGGGCAATCAAAGGCTCTTTGTTCTGCTCGTTTAAGGATCTGTTCTCGTGCCATAAGCCAACATCTTATGCTTTAAACGAGCCTTTATTTAGCTGGGTTTCTTCGTTAGAAAGCTCTAAGAATCTGATATTATTCCTTATTGTTTAATTCATATTAAGAGGTTTTCAACGAAGTGGCTAAAAAACAAGCATCCCAACCCAAAGTAATTGCTTATTTAAGGGTCTCAACCGCAGAGCAGGATTTAGAGAAAAATAAACTTGATATTCTTAAGCTTGCTCACGACAAAAAGCTTGGTACGGTTGAGTTTGTTGAGGAGACTATTTCAGGAAGAGTGTCTTGGCGTAAGCGTAAGCTTGCTCCCATCCTTGAAAGCTTAAGTGAAGGTGACAGTCTGATTGTTAGCGAACTCTCTAGGCTAGGCAGAAGCATGTTGGAGTGCATGGAGATTTTATCTATTGCTATGTCTGAAGGTATTAGCATTTATGCGGTTAAAGGCAACTGGCAACTTGACGATTCTATTCAGAGCAAGATTGTGGCAATGGCGTTTTCGATGGCGGCTGAGATTGAACGCGATTTAATCTCTCAACGCACCAAGGAAGCTTTAAGGGCTAAGAAGGCAGCTGGGCACACCTTAGGCAGACCTAGAGGCAAAGGGCCTGGCAAAAGCAAACTTGATCCCTTTAGACCTGAGATTGAAGCTTTACTCAACAATGGCTCTAGCCAAGCCTTTATTGCAAAGCGTTACAAAACAACTGAATCTAATTTGCATAACTGGATGAAAAAACGTGGCATCAAAAAGCCCTCGCCAACTGATTCCTTATGAGTCTTTTGGTTCAAATGTTCCGATTTAACCAGATTCGATGAATCTCCTTAGTCAAAAGCTGGTTCTCTTTTTGGCGTTTTGTTGGTTCAGCTGTTTTGCGTTTTAAAGAATCGTAATAGCCAGCTCGTGATACCCCTAAGAC
>JAHEBB010000246.1 GCA_024642575.1 Trueperaceae bacterium
CCGCCCGCTATAAGCATCCTGATAGCGAAAAACATCATCTGAAAAGGTATCACCTTTTGCCATGCTCGAGCCTCCCGTCACGGTTATTATCTAGGATTTGCCAGTTCAAGTAACGAATGGTCAAGCTCCTAAACTTAGTTCTTCTGAATAATGGCAGCTCACCCAGTGGTTCGGGCTTATTTCGCGTAGCGGGGGAGCGTCAGTTTTGCATTTATCGGTAGCGTAGCGGCAACGAGGATGAAAATAGCAACCAGAAGGCGGATTAGCTGCATCTGCAACTTCACCTTGCAAGGCGACATGCTTGGTTCTGGCCCTTGGGTCTGGTTTGGGTGCCGATGAAAGTAAGGCTTCGGTATAAGGATGTTTTATGTCCTCAAATAAGTCTTCGGTATTGGCAATCTCAACAATTTTGCCCACATACATAACCGCGACCCTGTCACAAAGATGTCTTACCACACTTAAATCATGTGAGATAAACAGGTAGGTGAGTTGAAACTGACCTTGCAAGTCTTTAAGCAGGTTAAGGACTTGGGCCTGCACCGATACATCAAGTGCTGAAACGGGTTCATCGCAAACAATCAGTTGAGGGTTTAAAGATAAAGCCCTGGCAATGCCAATGCGTTGCCGCTGACCACCTGAAAAGGCGTGCGGGTAGCGGCTCATATATTCAGGGCGCAAACCTACCAGACGCAAAAGCTCTGCAACACGGTCACGCAAGGCAGAGCCATCAAGCACGCCATAATTTTTTAGCGGCTCACCAACAATTTGCTCTAAGGTCATACGCGGATTAAGCGAAGAATAAGGATCTTGAAAAATCATCTGAATGTTTTTCCAGACGTCGCGCATTTCTTCACGGGAAAGTTTAGCTAAATCCACATTGCCTTTATCGGCATCTTTAAAAAGAATCTCCCCAGCAGTAGGATCATAGGCTCGAATCACGGCGCGACCTGTTGTCGTTTTGCCACAACCTGATTCACCCACTAAACCAAGCACTTCAGCACGTTTTATGTCAAAACTAATGTCATCAACCGCTTTGACGTGGTTAACAAGTCGCTTTTGAAAAATGCCTTGCTTGTAAATAGGGAAGTGCATCTTAAGCTTTTTAACCTCAAGCAAATTAGTGGCTTGGGTTTTTTTCTCTGTTTGAACTTGAGGACTTGTCATGCTTTAACCTCTTGTTTTAGTGAGGGATTTATTTCATAAGCCCTGGCACAACGTGACCACTGATGGTCTGCCACTTCTCTAAACTCTGGATTAGCACAAGCCTCAGGAAGATAATGAGGGCAACGAGGGTGAAAGGCGCAGCCCTTAGGCACCGAAGTAGGGTCGGGCACGGCACCCTTAATGGTCTCGAGCCTCTCTACTACCTGATCGTGTCTGGGTATTGAGCGCATAAGGGCCTGGGTATAAGGGTGCGACGAGCGATAAAACAGATCATCAATTTGGGCAACCTCCACCTCTTTACCTAAGTACATAACAACAACTTCATCTGCCATTTCCGCAATGACGCCTAAATCGTGCGTAATAAACATGATGGCCATGCCCATTTCTTCTTGGAGACTCTTCATAAGGTCCAAAATTTGGGCTTGCGTGGTTACGTCAAGCGCAGTTGTCGGTTCATCTGCGATAAGGAGTTTGGGGTTACAACTTAATGCCATGGCAATCATGACACGTTGGCGCATACCCCCTGAAAGCTCATGACGAAAACGTTTCAAGAGGCTTGCGGGTCTGGGTAAGCCAACGCGTTGAAAAAGCTCTATAGAACGGTCTTCTGCTTCTTTTTTACTGACATTGGTATGCAATCTAATGGCTTCAACCATTTGATTGCCAATGGTATGCACAGGGCTTAAACTGGTCATGGGTTCTTGGAAGATCATGGCAATTTCGCCCCAACGCAGTTTTCGCATAGCCTCACTTTTGGAATTGTACTTTGTGATTTCAACTGGGCTTGAAGGGTTACCGTAGTAAGTAATGGTGCCACTGTCAATCCGACCTGGATGTTTCACCATATTTAAAATAGCTCTGGCGGTAACACTTTTGCCACAGCCTGACTCGCCCACAATCCCTAAGGTTTTGCCTTTGGGAATGGTAAAGCTAACCCCATCAACTGCGCGAACCGTACTTTGCGTCAGGTAAAAATTGACCTGTAAGTTTTTGACTTCAATAAGGGCATCTGACATAGTCATCCTCAACGTCCAAAGGGGTCGGCGGCGTCGCGCAAACCGTCACCTAGAAAATTAAAAGCTAAGACGGTAATAACCACCGCCAAACCTGGCAACATGAGCCAGGGGGCAAGGGCTACCGTACGGATATTTTGAGCTTCTTGAAGCAAAACACCCCAACTTATGACAGGTTGGCGTAAGCCTAAACCCAGAAAGCTCAAGGATGTTTCAGCCAAGATAATACCTGGAATTGAAAGGGTAAGAGAGGCAATGATATGGCTCATAAAGCTGGGAACCATGTGCTGAATAATGACGCGGAAATCCCTTGCACCACTAAGCCTAGCTGCCAAGACAAAATCTTCATTGCGCAGGGATAAAAAGCGCCCTCTAACCTGACGACCTAAGCCTGTCCAACCCAGAATTGAGAGAATAATGGTAATGCCAAAATAACGTAAAGTTTGAGGCCAGCCTGGTGGTAAAGCGGCACTTAACGCCATCCAGAGAGGAAGCGAGGGAATAGAGCGAATAAATTCAATAACACGCTGAATAATATTATCGACTGCACCACCGTAATAACCTGATAAACCGCCCAGTACAATACCTAAGATGAGGCTTAGAAACACACTTAAAAGGCCAATGGATAAGGAAATTTTCCCTCCATGTATAACTCTGGATAGCATATCGCGGCCTAAACGGTCTGAACCTAAGAGGAAAAGAACACCGCCTGACGCCTTATCTAAACCAAATAGGTGAATGTCTGACTCCCAGAGCCCCCAGAATTTATAGGAGTCGCCGTGGACAATAAAGTAAATAGGATGCCAAATGGTTTTGTCGATTTTAAAACTGCGCCTTAAGGTTTCTGGATCACGCTCTTCTATAAGCCCATAAACCCCTGGCCTTAAGCTAAACTTATCTTCTGCATTGATAAAGCTAATGGTTTGAGGCGGAACAAACTTGGTGGAGGCGTTAAATTTTTCGGGATTGGTTGGAGCGATAAAGTCTGCAAAAAGAGCAATGACATAGAACAGAATGAGAATAATTGCGCTAAACATGGCAATGCGGTGTTTTTTAAATTTCCACCACATGAGCTGTCTAGGTGTAGCAATAGATGCGCCTTTTTCAGAGATGGTTTCTTCAGCTTGCGCTAAATTTGGTGTAGTTACGTCAGCCATTAGTCTAGTCTGATCCTTGGGTCAATAAGGGCAAGAACAATATCAGAGAGAAGTGTGCCAATCACGGTGAGAATACTTAGTAACATAACGATGGCTCCAGCTAGAAACATGTCTTGGCTAAGAAGCGCGCGTAAGAGGATTGGACCAATGGTTGGCAAATTGAGTACCACGGCAGTAATGACTACCCCACCAATGAGTTCTGGGAGGGCGTAACCGGCCGTACTGACAAATGGGTTTAAGGCAACCCGTACGGGGTATTTCCAGGTGAGCCGATTTTCGCTTAAGCCTTTTGCCCTCGCTGTTTCAACATAGGGTTGATTGATTTCGTCAAGCATATTTGCACGCATGGTCCGAATAAGACCTGCTGTTCCTGAGGTACCTACCACCAACATAGGAATCCAGAGATGGCCAAGCAAATTTGTAAATTTCCCCCATGACCAGGGTGCACTCTGGTATTCAGGCGAAAAAAGTCCTCCAACGTCTTGCCCAAAAACCGAAAACCCAACCCACATCAGGACAAGGGCCAGCATGAAGTTGGGAATGGCTAGTCCAATAAAACCTAAAAAAGTAGCAATATAATCACCAAAAGAATACTGATTTGTGGCAGAAAACACGCCAATTGGGATAGCAACAGCCCATACAAATAAAATAGAGGATGCTGAAACCAGAATGGTTAGCATGAGTCGGCTCCAGATAAGTTTATTCACGGGGAGTTGCCACTCGAGCGACTGACCAAAATCTCCCCTGAGCATTTTGCCAACCCACTTTAGATATTGAATATGGACAGGTTGCCCCAAGCCATAGGCTTCACGTAGAGCGTCAAGTTGTTGAGGTGCAATCGTGTCCCCCTGAGCCTTTAGGCTAGCAGCGTAAGAGGTTAGGAAATCCCCTGGCGGTAATTGGATGATGATAAAACTAACAATAGAAATAACAAAAATAGTAACAATCGCATTTAAGACACGGCGAACAATAAATACAAACATGAGTTTCCTTTAATATAAAGTCGTCTAGAAAATAATCTAAGACTAAGGTTTCAGGACTCGGTGTATACGCCGAGTCCTGAAAGATATTTACTAAGACTTAAGGTAAAACTGGGCGGGGTTAAGTTGACCGCTATTACGCAGAGTGTCATCGTCAATATAGCCAGAGGCTACATTGCCAAACTTATCACTGGTAATGTACAAGACTGGTGCTTCACCCACAATACCAATCGCATAAGGATGCTCTTTATGGATATCTAAAAGTTGCTTAAAGAGAGCGTCGCGTTTTGCTTGATCGGGTTCGACCTTTGCCTGATCCCAGTAAGCCCAGATTTGACGAATGGGGTGATCTTCGGGTGGCTCGAGCTTTTTGCGGGTAGATTCGGAATCCCAGAAGTGCCCGTAAAGGGGTGCCCAAGGACCGTCATCAGTGTAGCCAATGTAGCGACCAGGGTCAGCCATAACTACTGAGTCACGGTCATGACCCCAAACACCTACATCAACTTCACCATTTTGCACACGCTCTTCATAGAGTGAGCGCTCAACGACGTCTTGACTGGCATCAATGCCAATGTCTTTCCAGTACTTTTCAACCAGGCCAATTTGGTCAGCGTCAGGGGTACCGGTTTGGTATTGGTGCAAGATCCTAAAGGCAAGACGTTTGCCATCAGCGCGCATACGAATGCCGTCGCCACCTTTGCTTAGACCTAATTCATCCAGTAAAGCATTAGCTCTTGCGGGGTCAAACTCCGCCCAACGAGTTTCAAACTCTGGGTCATAGTTAGGTGAACCTGATACGGGTGAAGCCTGACGTGCTTCAAAAAGACCATCATAAATGAGGTCATTAATCTCTTCACGGTTAATGGCAATAGAGAGAGCTTCACGGAATTTGGCTGTATCAAAGAGTTCAGCAAGGACTGGGTCAGGGTTGTTGATGTTTGGATAAACTGCATTGGTACTGGCTGCTTTCCAAATGGTCAGCGTATAGTTACCAATACCTTCGTTTTCTTTATAGAAAGTGAAGTTAGCTGACTGGACATGGCGACCTTGAAAGTCAATAAGTCCTTGCGCGATCCAAAGATCAAAAACGGCCTGATCGCTAAAAAGTGCATGAGAGATCGTATCAATGTAAGGAAGCTGATTACCTTCAGAGTCGACCCCATAGAAATAAGGGTTACGCTCCATAATATAGGGATCATCAGTTGGTTTGTTTTTAGCTTTCCAGGGGTTAATAACGGGTAATTCGGGATTTCTAAACCAGAAAGCAATAGGACCTTGCAAGTTACCAGCATCACCAAAAAGTTCTTGCCAGGTGCTTAAACCATTTTCTGCCATTGCAGCGTCAATTTTTGCCTGATCACCATATTGAGACATGTACTGTTTTAGATAATGCGAAGGTGCCATGAGACTTGGGCCACCTGTCATACCACCGGTTTGCTTAGCCATAGAAATGGGTAAAAGTGGGTTGGGTGCAGGGAAGCTAACTTTAAAGGTTCTATCATCCATGACTTCGAGCGCCATGTCAGTACCATTTAAAGTTAAGAAGGCAGGTTTATTACCAAGTTCACCAAGATACATTTCGTCGTACCAGAACTGAACGTCTTCGGTTGAAACCGCTACCCCGTCTGACCATTTCAAACCATCGCGAAGCGTGAAAGTAAATTCGCTTGCATCAGCATTTTGAGTCCATTCGGAAACAAAACCTGCTGTTACATTAACAGTATCTGGGTCAGGAACATCCCAACGAATAGCCATTTCTTCATTGAGCTTGGTCGGGCCCCAACGATCTGAAATACCTTTAAACCCACGGCGCCAGGTACCACCATATTGACCAATTTCATTAATGGTTCTGACAACTCTTGGATCACTAGGTAGACGCTCAGCCACGGTAGGCAGTGCCCCGCTTGTAACCATATTGGCGAGCATTGGTGCTTCGCTAAAGCTGCTGGGGGTAGATTGTGCCAAGACCGTTGCAGGGACAACGGAAGCAAGGGTCGTAGCAGCAACGGCGCTACCGGTTAAACGTAAGAAATCACGACGAGAGATTTCTTTATTTGTTAACTTTTCTAGATTTTTGTTGATATCCATTAAATGAATAACCTCCTAATGAGTTTTGTTTGACGAAAAGCCTATGTCTAAGGGTTGTGCTCATCACCTCCCATTCGGCATAAACCGCAAGGAAAATAACGAAGAAAAATGGACATTGCTAAGCTTGCTCCGCAGCAATTGAGGGCTTTTGATTATGCACCCTTGACATCATCATTGCTTCATAGAACATCGGGAGCCAGTAATCAAAAGCCTCAGGGCTCGAGCCCTGAGCAATAAAACTAAGTTGACGGGTTTTGTCATAAAAAACCCTTGTCCAGCGCTTACGTTTGGATTCACCATCAAGGTAAGTGTATTTGGCCTCAAGACAAATGAGCTTGCCTACGACCCAGTTTTTTTGCTCTTCGATACTAGCTTCGGGAAGAGCCTCAATACCTTCGGTAAAACCAGCCATAAGCTCATCTTTATCCTCAGCTTGAAATTCAAAACCTAAGTCTTTTACTTCAACACCGAGCATAGTCATGCTGTCTTGCGTGCTAGGTGAAAATAAAACACCCATGCGACCATCAGGCCAAGGATTTCGCGGCCAATCAATGGGTACGAACAACGAAAAATACTGTTCGCGGTACCAATGCAGCCCTTTAAATTTAGGCGATGTATCTTTTGTTGTCACCATAAATCCAATCCTACAGACCAAGTTTGCTTGGCTGAATGGTGTTTATATTTTTTCTATCGGGTTTTAGAATAGCACATCATATAGGATATAGGTCAACCCGTTTTTTTCATAAACAACCAAATAAGCGATTTTTTAACGTTTAGCTTAAAGTATAAAGCAAAGGTTTGGTAAAGAGCTAGATGAGGAGGTGTTCATTATTAGCAAAGTCTCGCTTATTTAGACAGGTAATTCTTGCCTAAATGCCATGGCATACGCGAATGCCAAACGGGTGCTCTACAGGACTTAAAAAGGTCATTAAGACTCGGCAGCGATTGCCGATGATGGGTTCACTCGCACGCATATGTTCGTAGAGATGTTGCCCAGACCCATTTCTCAACTCTATTACATCATTGCCAAAGCGCATTTTTCCGTTGCCTTGTTTTAGGAAAATAAGCTGTCCAGGTGCTGTTCTAAAGCCTGTATCTGCCGTTTCCCAGAAACCACCCGCAGGGAAATCAAAACCAATTTGAATCAGTACTTTATCGAGCCCCGCAAGGGTTTGATAGTGAAAGTCAAAGCCGTTAGCGACTGCGTCTAGCTCGAGCCTACTGACCATAGCGGGTAGCGCTTTGTAGCTCCGCTCTTTTTGTGCGCTGTCCCAGTCATCCCTCGCGACAGGCTTACCTAAAGGTAATTCGTAGCCCGGTCTATGCAGGCGTAAAGAACCCTGATAATCGAGAATGGCTTTAGAACCAACAACCTTTAGCGCGTCTCCAACAAAATTACCGATACCAAAATAGGTTTGTGAGATTTTGAGGCTACTTAACTCAGCCTGACCATAAACCAGCGACAAAAGGTTAGACACACCGCCGTAAACCGTTGCGCTTAGGTCACCGTCTCGCACACGCCAGACCTGATTAAGGGGGTAGTGTTTTTGGTAAGTCTCAGGCAGCGTGGCTGATGAAGCCGATGGCTCGCCATATTTGAACATGACATAAGCC
>JAHEBB010000247.1 GCA_024642575.1 Trueperaceae bacterium
CGAGAAATATAGAAGCTGCCATGCAAGGTGTTCGTCAGCTAAAAGCACAAGGTATCAGCACAATTGGTGACATTGTCACTGAAGAAGACGTCATGGTTTATCTCTTAAACTCTGAGCTAAAGGGTGTGGCTTACTGGGAAGTCTTTGCACCTAATCCTGATGATGCTGAGCGGGAATTTGCTGAAACGGTAGAGCGTATTAAGCGCTTTAAAGCGCTCGAGCGCCTTGGTGGCATGAAACTAGGGTTAAGCCCCCACACTCCCCACACTGTCAGTGCACCTTTACTCAAAAACCTAGTCAAACTAGCCCAGCAACTACACCTACCTCTGCAAATTCACGTGGCGGAAAGTTCCCATGAGCTTGCTTTTTACAAAGATGCCAGTGGCCCTTTATGGGAACTTTACAAACCCTTTATGCCGCACTGGAAAGCTGTCGGGGTAAGTCCTGTTCAGTATCTTAAGAACCTGGGTATTTTAGAGGCCAGACCTGCCCTTATCCATATGGTGAATGTTGACGAAGAGGATATAAAAACGGTGCAAAAAGCAGGCTGTACTGTTGTTCACTGTCCAAGATCTAACAGCGCTTTAGACTGCGGTCGCTTCCCCTGGGAACTCTACGCTAAACATGGCGTAACCGTTGCACTAGGCACAGACTCGAGCGGCTCGAGCCCTTCGCTTATTCTAGCAGAAGAGTTAAAAGCAGCCAAGGCGCTTCACGGTGAAAAAGCCAGTCCGCAAGCCCTCATCTGGTCAGCCGTAAAAGGTGGCTACAGGGCTCTAGGTATGACACCAGCCAAGTTCGCTCGAGGCGACTCTGCAGATCAACTTTATATCTGGACTTAAGGTTTCCTTAAAGCAATATCGACAATCAATGGATCATGGTCGGAGCCACCGTGACTGCCATGCTGAAAGTTCAAAATCTCGAGGTCTTTAGATACCATCACGTGATCAATCGGTAACTTTAAAAACGGATTTAACCGCCAGGATTTACGAAAGCCAAAGCCCTTTTCAGCATCTATGGTAGCTGTCGTTGCCCTAAGGTTGCCTAAGGCATATGACCACTGAGATGCATTAAAATCACCTGCAACGATGAGCGGATGAGTTAGTTCTGATGCAACCTGAGTAATAGCAGCCATTTGCTCACGGTGAAGCTGACCCCAGCGCCCTAAAGGCGGCCAGGGATGCCCTCCCACAAAGCTTAAAAGCTGATCCTGCAACTTAAAGCTCAGTTCAAAAATAGGAATACGTGTTTGCTCAAACCGTCTGACCACGGCATTTTCAATAGGGATACGGCTAAATAGAGCTAAGCCCATGGTAAAGCGGCTAGGTTCAATAAGATGGTAAGGGTAGGCCGTAAACCTAGCTTCAATTTTCTCTTGAATGGCTTCTGAATATTCCATCAAAAAAACAATATCTGGGTCATAGCGCTCTATTTCTTTAAGCGCAGCATCTAAATCATCATTGAGATAATAAAGGTTATGAACATAGAGTCGAAGATCAGGGCTTAGGCTTAAATCTGGTTTTTTAAAAGGCATATAGTCCAGCAGTAAAAAGCCATTTAAGAGAAGTACCAATAGCGCAATAACTGACCCCCAAACCGTCTTTTTCCACAAACAAGCAAGCAGTAAAACAAAACCAAGCCAAAAATAAGTATCGGGAAAAAGCGCCAGTATATCAGCAGTCCAGTGAAACCGACCTAAACGAGTCAAGCCTGAAACAAGCAAGAGGAAACTACTTAGTCCTAGCAGCAACCTTTTTACCTTGTCTTTTGGTCTAGCTAACTTGATCATAAGCTAGCTTAGTCTAACAGCAAAGGCTCGAGCTCAACCCAGCCTTTTTGCTCATCACTTTTTAGGGCAGCGTCAAGCAGTCGCTGCACTTTGAGACCTGCCAGAAAATCTGGCTGACAGTCCCTATCTTGAACAATATCCGTGATAAAAGCTCTAGCCATGACATCCTGGGTACGAAAAACGTCTTTATAAGTATTAGGGACGGTGTCACGCCGAACCCCATTCCAGATGTGCTCGGGAAGCTCGAGCGGTCTAACTGGTCCCTGACCACGTTTTGCACCAGCAACCTCTTGCACTTTATCCCAGTCCGTAAAACTGCGAAGTGTACCTTCAGAACCATGGAAATCCATCTGGTGAATCTGACCAAATGTCGTTTCTTCGGTGGCAAGTGTCGTTACGTGAATACTACCCAGTGCGCCATTCGCAAAGGAAAAGCTTAGCAGGGCGCTATCATCGGCTTGTTCATAAGGTTGACCTTCAATATCATAGTGAGAGCGCTGCATTTGCGTACCTAATTTGGCAAAAATACCCGTTATATCGCCGTAAAAGTACATAGCTAAATAAATAAAATGCGAGGCAATATCTCCTAAGGCACCTGAGCCAGCTTTGCCCTTGTCAAAACGCCACATATACTCAGGGTTACGACCATAGCCTGTGTAATAACGCAAATTAAGGTCTAAGGGCTGCCCAATAAAGCCAGAATCTATAAGCTCTTTTAAGTAGCGGGCCGTGGGCATATAGCTATAGGTAAAAGGCGTCATGTTTTTTAGACCCTTTTTTCTAGCCAATTGATACATGTCCAGGGCTTCAGGGTAGCTAAGGGCTAAAGGTTTCTCACAAAGAACATGGAGTCCTTTTTTAAGAGCCTTTATGGTCAGGCTATAATGACTATCATTGGAACTAGCAATAATGACTGCGTCAAGCTCGAGCTCAAATAGCGCCTCAACATCAGTAAATACCTTAGGAATCCCCCACTGTTTGGCCCTTGCCTGCGCCCTATCAAGATCACGTCCACAAATAGCAACTACATCGGCATCTGGGTGCTCTTTTAAAGCAGGTAGATACATAGCATCTACCCACCAACTTGTACCGATGATGGCTAGCTTAACCATTTTGACTCCTTTTATCTTCTGGAAATACGTAGATCATATTTATCAGCAAGGGTAAAAATACGTTTGGCATCTTGCTCTGAAAAAGGGATGGTTGGTCCACGAACCAGGCTAGTCTCAATATAACCAGCCCTTTGCATGAGTTGCTTTCTCGCATGCAGCGAAAACTCATAACCCTGGCTCGAGACAGCAGCAATCAGGTCGTGGTACTCCATAAGTAGCTCTCTCACACGCCTGATATTAAGATGTTCATAGGCATGCCAAACTTGCCTAAAAATCTCATTAAAGCCGACACCCGGTAGCAAACCACTTGCCCCGGTCTTGGCTTCTGCCAAAAAATTGAGTCCACCACTGCTGCCAAAAAACCCAATATCCAGCTCGCCAATTAGCTCATGCAAGGCTGCCATTTGCTGCGCGGCGTCCTCACCTTCAAATTTAAAATATTGAATACCATCAGCCCGATAAGCCATATTTGCCAAATCTTCAGCTGAAAGTTTGCAGCTATTATCCTGGGCCAAAGGCGAAGTCTGTCTGACCATAAGTGGAATATCAACCGCCCAGCTTAGATCAACATAGTAGGTTTGCAGTGCAGTCTTATCAAGATTAACAGGAGGTAAGGCCATATAAACAGCAGGTTTATAGCTGCGAAATTTTCTTAGCTGTTTCACTGCCGATGTCGTCGACTCAGCTACAATGCCAATAATAAGGGGAAGCTGACCAGCGAGTTCAGTTGCTACAATATCGATAGCTTGTTCGCGCTCGAAATCGCTCAGTTTATAAGCTTCGCTAGAAAAACCATTGATACCAAGGCCCTGCACACCCGACTCGAGCTCAAACTGGACAAGTCGCTGCAAACCGACTTTATCAAGCTCACCACTTGCTCTAAATGGCACAAACAATATGGGCATAATGCCCTGTAGCATGTTCACTCCCTTAAAATCCCAACACGCTACCTATCATAGTCTTAAATACTACATTTGGGGCGAACATGCTTAAAATCAAGGCAATGTATAAAGCTTTTGCTATCTCAATTTTAAAACGAACGATGCCGCTAATTTATGATAAATCTAAAGGTGAATGACAAATTTAGATGTCTTATTAACTTTAGGCTTTCATTGGTTATTCCAGAAAAGGTCGAAAGCTCTTGATAGCCGAGATATTGCAAAAATGACTTAGGACATTCCTCAGCAATTTGAGAAAGATTCTAATAAAACCTTGCGCGTATAAACCTAAAGCTTACTCTGGACTGGCAGCTAAGGCCAAATACTTTTCATAGGCTGCTGAATTCAGCGTTTTTTCAAGGTCCTCAAGAGGGCTGGGCTTGCTAATGGCAAAGCCTTGAGCATAGTCAACTTTGAAACGCTTTAACATAGCAATATCTTCTTCAGTTTCAACAAATTCAGCAATCGTATGAATATTCATGGCATGACCAATTTGATTGATGGCCTGGACCATAACCTGATCGGTATAATCTGTGGTCATATCGCGCACCAGACTGCCATCGATTTTCAAGAAGTCAACCTCAAAACGTTTCAAATAAGCAAACGAAGAAAGACCACTACCAAAATCATCCAGAGCAAAGCGAATACCTAGTTTCCGCATTTCAGCAATAAAGACCAAAGCTTCACTCAAATTGCTAACCACCGCAGTTTCAGTAATCTCAAAACAGATGCGCTCTGGAGGCAGGCTCGAGCTTTTGAGCAAATGTTTGACATAGGTTCCAAGCTGTGGGTCATTAAGTGAGGTACCAGACAAATTAATGGCAACTTGTCCTAACGGCAAGCGAGAAAAAATATGTTGCGACTCGATAAGTACTTTTCGCATTACCCATTTATCAATCTCGGGCATAAGGTTATAACGCTCAGCCGCAGGAATAAACGCTCCTGGCGGCACCAGTTTGCCCTCTTTATCTCTAAGTCTGATCAGGATTTCATAGTAAGGCTCGAGCTCACCCTCTAGAGGCGTAATAAACTGATAGTAAAGACAAAAACGGTCTTCATTTAAGGCTTGCTGTATAAGACTAACCTGCAAAAGATCCGAATGCCTTTGATGCGACTCATGATCTTCTCGCTGGTAAATATGAAAGCGGTTCCGCCCCAAATCTTTAGCGGCATAACAGGCAATATCGGCCTGTGACATAACCTGAGTCGCTGTTGCTGTGTGTTCGGTGATGGCCACGAGCCCAATGCTAACGCCCACCTTAAACACCTTTTCATTCCAGTTAAAACTGTACTTGGTTAAGTCAGCTATTAGCTTTTCGGCAATGATGACAGCTCGGTTTAAGGGGCAATTTTCCAGTAAGATACCAAACTCATCGCCACCCAAACGGGCCAACGTGTCTGTGCTACGAACATCCTTTTTCAAAAGCTCAGCAACTTGCTTAAGCAGCTGATCACCTGCCAGATGTCCTACGGTATCATTGACAATTTTGAACTGATCTAAATCAAGATAACAAAAGACATGTTCTTTCTTATTGCTATGGGTTTCGGCAACGATTCGCTCGAGCCGCAGCTCAAACTCACGGCGGTTTGCCAGCCCCGTCAGATCATCATAGATAGCCCTATGCTCAAGCTGTTTTGCAAGCCAAAAGGCTTCGGTGCAGTCTTTGGCAATACCACGGAAACCTTTAAACACACCTTCCCTGCCAAAAATAGGCTTTGCCTTAGCGTGCAAAACACAAAGACTACCGTCGGGTTTAAGAAATTGATATTCAACGTCAAAGGCTCTATGCTCGAGCAAATCCTGCTGATGCCTTTTTCGACTTTCTTCGTCCGTTATTAAGTTGTTGGTATGTTGATAATACGTAGCAGAAAACCAGTGCTCAAGACTTATTCCAGTAATGGCTTCCTGATTTTCCGACAAGAAAGTTATGCCATACGATGCATCAGTTTCCCAGTAAATATCTACGGCTAAAGAGGCAAAATCTTTGAAACGCTCCTCACTTCTTAGTAGCGCCAATTCCACCGATTTTGGCTCCGAACTAAACATTATCGTGAACCAAAGGGTAGGTATCTAAAGGAAGGAGAGAAAATCTCATAGTAATCTCACTCTAAAATAATGAAATTACAAGTTTGTTACGCGTTTTTTTGGTTCTATCTTAGCGCCGCTTTGGCAGCTTCAAACATAAGGTCAATGGGGGGTTTTTGTCCTGTCCACTGTTCAAACGACTCAGCTCCCTGATAAATAAGCATCGGCAAACCATTTTGATAAGGAAGCCCTGCTGCCTCAGCATCTTTTAACAAGCGGGTTTTTTCAGGCCGATAGACAATATCACTTACAAAACCCTGACTAGGAACCCGCCCTTCTGGTAAAGGCGTTTCATCTGGGTCACTACCTTTATATTCCATACCTACTGAGGTTGAATTGATGAGCAAATCACAAGATTTTAAGGTTTGACTTAGCTTAGTTACAGCCTCGAGCCTACCCAAATGAGCAAATTCCTTGATAAGTGCCAAGGCTTTATCTTGACTACGGTTATAAATATATAAGGTATGGCAACCTTCTTGTAAAACCGCATAGACAATGGCTCTTGCTGCCCCACCTGCACCCAAGAGTAAGACTTGCTTCCCTTCAAAATCAAACTTGCCATCTTCTTTTAAGGCACGTACATAGCCACTGGCATCAGTATTATGACCAAGTAATCTACCTTCACGATTAATAATAGTATTGACCGCGCCAATACTTTTAGCTGCGTCTGTCAGTTCATCCATAAGCGGTAAAACCGCAAGTTTGTGCGGCACGGTCACATTAGAACCGTAGACATCCTCGGCTCTTAATCTCTCAACCACCTCTGCTAGCCTTTCAGGTGGCACATCTAAAGCTTCATAAAACGCCTTAATTCCTAAAGCCTTAAAAGCAGCATTGTGCATTGGCGCACTCACCGAATGTTTGGCTGGGTGCGCCAGTAAGAAAACACGCTTCATGCAGATAGGCTAGGCTCGAGCGCCGCTTCAATCAGCTTTAGTGACCTATCAATATCTGTATCAGTAATATGATGATGCGTTACTAGCCGAATACTCGTTGGGCTCATGGCATTGCATAAGACACCTGAGGCTTGCATACGGCTAGCCAAAGCAGGCGCATCAGTAACGGAAAAATACACCATATTGGTCTGTACACTTGCAAGATCAAGACTCACGCCAGGAAGTGTGCTTAAACCCTGGGCTAGCCCTCTGGCTCTTTCATGGTCTTCTTTAAGCCGATCAATCATGGTTTCTATAGCGACAATACCAGCGGCGGCTAAGACCCCAGCTTGGCGCATACCTCCCCCAAACATCTTGCGGTATCTATGGGCACGATTTATAAAGTCTTTAGAACCCACCAGCATAGTTCCTACAGGGGCACCGAGACCTTTGCTTAGACAAAGGGATACAGAATCATAAGGTTTACAAAATTCTGATAAAGAAAGACCGAGTGCGACTGCCGCATTAAAACCCCTTGCCCCGTCAAGATGAAAAGGCAAGCTTTCATCTTGGGCAAGTTGAGCAATCTCGTGACTGCGCGCCATAGGAACAATCGTTCCACCTGCTTTGTTATGGGTATTTTCAAGTACGATCATGCCTGTGGGGGCTTGATGGATGCTGTGCTTAATCGCAGCCTTGACATCTGCGACTTCAGGAACACCGTAAGGCGCTTTAACCAGTCTTGGAATTAGCCCACTTAAAACGCAGAGCGCCCCAATTTCGTATTCATAGATATGTGCGCCTTCTGGCGCAATAACTTCATAGCCTCTGGCTGCGTGGGTAGCAAGGGCTACCTGATTACTCTGACTACCGGTTGGCATAAACAGGGCAGCTTCAAAACCTGTTTTTTCAGCAATCAAAGCTTGCAGGCGGTTTACTGTGGGGTCTTCTCCATAAACGTCATCACCCACTTCAGCTTCTGCCATTGCCTTACGCATGGCAGGGGTAGGCTTAGTCACTGTATCTGAGCGTAAATCTATGATATCCATAGGGTATTCTAACTTGCTTTTGTTATGGGCGTTAAGCTCTTAATAAACGCCCATAACATTTCAACTAATGCTAATAGGCTTAACCATTTCAGCTTAAGAGCAAATAATAAAGATGCCGCTTCACTTGAGAAACGTCATAAAAGCTATGTATTTAAGTCTGGTT
>JAHEBB010000776.1 GCA_024642575.1 Trueperaceae bacterium
CCAGGGCTGCCTTGTCCCAGAACTCCCTGTCAGGATCTGTTTCCCAGTCTCTAGCTTGATCCTGATAGGCTTTAGCAAGTTCTTCTTCTCTTAGTTTTTCTAAGCCTTTACTCACAGCTTCGCTGCGACTTAGGCCATGATCTTTTTGATACTGTTCAAGAAAAGAGCTTAGGTCTGCCGGAATGCTTATGGAAAACTTGGAGACGGTAGTACGTTCGTTCATACTTTATGGTAGCACCATATGGGTTGTTTTTCCAATGTGGGTTTGTATCAAAACCCCAAGATGCTAACACTGCTCGCGCTAACCATGGTCATACAGGGTTCCCCCACTAAGGTTTAACTTGGTCATACGAGCTAAAACCCAGGAATAGTCTTCTGTGCTTAAAGAAATTGGTTTGATACTCTTTTGAACCAGGAGCAAACTCTGGTGGCAAGCCTGAGGAGAAATACGCCACTGAGGATACCCTCCGCCTGTGGCTGGAACTATCTCAGATATTCGGCTTTCTGCTGTGAGTACCAAGGGGGTGGATTTGGTCTTAGTGATTTTGGAGGAAACTAGGGGTCAGCGTGCAGATGACACTACCTCAAAGTGAAGTTCATTGCGTTTTTACTATTGCTTGAACCAACAAGCAATAGTAAAAGGTAGGCGGGTTAAAACGGCTACACTATTTTTGGTAGCAAAAAAAGTAGCAAATATTATGCTACAATTACCCCTATGATACAGAATGCCAGTCAAAAAGTAAGCATTAGCCTTAGCTCAGATTTACTTCGCTACGCTGAAGAATTTCAAAAAACCCATAAACTTTCAAGCCGAAGTGAAGTGATAAGTCTTGCCATACAGGCATTAAGGGAAAAAGAACTACTTATAGGTTATAAAGCGATGGCAGAAGACTATGAAAAAAACCCTGACCTCTTAATCCATGCTGGCATAAATGATGGGCTTGAACCCAGCGATGAAACTTCATGGTAGAACGACCTTTACTACGTCGGGGAGATATTGTTTTTACCGACTTTTCCCCAGCACGTGAAAGTGAAGCCAACTATCTAAGACCAGCCATTATTGTCACTAACAATCAGGCTAATGCGGTTGCTCCCGTCGTAACCGTTATTCCCTTAACCAGTAAGCTCGAGCGCATTTATCCTATGCAGCTTTTTTTACCGGCTAATCGGACAGGTCTAGATAGAGATAGCAAAGCCCAGGTTGAACTCATGCGGCATGTGGCTATAAGCAGACTGAAACACATTATTGCCTTTGTACCTGAAGATTTAATGATTGAGCTTGATACTAGGATCAAGGAGCATCTGGCGTTAAGTAGCTAAGTTTTACGTTTAGTGGCTTATTTGAAGTTTGAGTGTATGCATCTGGACCGAATTGTTGGTCACACTGAAGGTTTAAGACGTTTGGGTTCAATGTAAAAAGCAGAGATACTGGAATTGGTCTGAAAGGGTAGATGTAGCCACTATATATCTATGATATAAGGTATAAATTCATATCGTCACCAACCCCTCCACCACCTTTCTCTCAGCCTCTTCATCACTGGTATTAGCTTTGGACTTGTTACCCAGGATATCTGGCATCACCGCAGCCGCAGCCTCAAGCTCAGCATCATCAGCATGTAAGTAGATACCTGTGGTTGCAAGAGAAGCGTGACCAAAGATTTCTTTAATGGTATGTAAAGAGACTTTTTGTCTGGCGAGTTCAGTACCGTAAGTATGTCTTAAGAGGTGAGGCCAGACACCCCCCTGGATACCTGCTAAGTTACCAAAGGTCTTCATGATCTTTCTAATGGCAGCGTCTGAAATGCGTTTTCCTTTATACCTGCCTGAAGGTACGATCCAGATCGCTTCTCTATCCGTTTGGGGAGGTAAGTCTGTTAACAGAGATCTACGGTGACGCATCCACTGTTGTAAAGCAGTTTTCGCATTTGAGGAAAGAATAACCCGTCTTTGTTTGTTTCCTTTACCTATGACATCAATACGGTGGGGTAAGCCGTCTTTATAACTAATACTATCTTCGTTTAAAGCAGCGACTTCTGAGACTCTTAAACCTGTATTGACCATAAAGGCAATTAAGGTCCAGTTTCTTAGGCGTTCTGAGGGTCTTGAGGTTTCAAGGGCCGTTTTAATCAGATCTCTGACTTGTTCCATGCTTAGAGCTGGGGGGTGATGATTGGCTTTTTTTGGTTTTTTTATATCTGCTAAAGGATTT
>JAHEBB010000777.1 GCA_024642575.1 Trueperaceae bacterium
GCTTTCGGGGCGAGGTGCCGAACTGGCATTGCAGCCGGGTTGGAATATCTTCACGGTGCGTTTCCCTGAGTCAAGTCAGGCAAATGCTAGCCCACCCAGCCCTGATTATGCCGTGCAGCCGTTGGTAGAAGATATTGTTATGGATGTCTTTTTGCCCTAAAGCTTCAAACTGGAATGCTAGAGAGCGGCCTAGGCCGCTCTTTTTGTTTTAGTTAGGGTGCGGCAAAGCACCCCGTGGAATAGCTCTTGCTAAGACGTAGCTCGAGCGTTGTGTCTCCAGACTTTTTCCTCTAAAGGTATAGCTTACTTCTACGGTGCTATTAACAGTTTTTATAAGAGCTTTTGAAGAACTAATGTCAGCGGTCGCGCCATAACTAAAAGTATCACGGTCAAAACTACTGTAGTCAGCAGGCTCTAGGTCAGCAGCTAAAGAGCTATTGGTACTTACAGAGTCAGCAACAGGGCTTGAAATCAGATTGGTGTTGGGCCAATTAAGACTTGGGACTGTGTGTTGTGCCCAGGTGATACCAGTAACACGGTGCTCAATGAGAGCAAGCCCCGTTGTCGAACTGTTGACACCTAAGATAGCACTGTATGTAGAGCGGTTTTCAATACTAAACATAAAGCCACAATAGGTTTGACCCGTACTAGCTGTTGGTGGACAATAGGTCGTGTTTTCAGGTATAAGAACCGCTAGAACATTTTGACCTGTACTGTAGTTTTTGCCATCAAGTACCAGGGTTTGACCTGAGGGGTAAATATAGTTGGCTTGAGAAACAATTTCATTGATACGTAAAAGGGCCAAACGAACATTGTTCTCATTACTGGCAGAGCTAATTTGCTCGGTGGCAACCTTTTGGTTACTGATAAAAAACATCGACATAGCTGTCATAAGTACGCCAAAGATACTCATGGCCATTAAGAGTTCGGTAAGGGTGAAACCAGTTTTTTTCATGGGCTAGGGTTTCCTATTTCGGTGATTAAGTGCGCTCTTAATTTGTTTTGAGTATCAAAAACGTCAATGCTAACGCGCCTAATAGGAGGTGGCGTACCGTCACAGGTAAGGGCATTTACGGTGCTTATGGTACTGCCATCTAAATTGATGCAAGTGATTGTCAGATTAGGGCTATTGTAGCCTGCGGGTAGGCTTAATACTTGGATATCTCCAGTATTAAACTTGTTGCCATCTAGCCAGTGATTTTTAATTTTCTGTAAATAAGTACTGGCATAAACCTGAGCCCGAATATCTAGACCATTTGATTGTCTTACCCTTAAACCATTTACAATAATGCCGCTCATAAGTAGCATAACCACAGCAAAGATGGCGACAGCAATCATAAGTTCAACAAGACTAAAGCCTGAGCGCTTCATCGGATAATCACGGCTCCTGTCGGTAAGAGATAAACATTTTTACTATTGCCATAGAGCGTCACCGTAAAGGTTGCGGCTGTGGTAGGTAAACCGCGACCTGAAAACTTAACGGTTGTTACGGGGCTTAGTACCGCACTATGAGGCAGAGCTTGGTTTTTAAAAAGACTGGCATCGGTACCATAATCCCAGCTTAGGCTGGAACTGGTAGATTTTATGCGCAGTTCTCGGCTCTCGAGCCTGGCCTGGTTGCCTGCTTGTCTTAAATTTTCAGCCAAAGTTGAGGTTGCTTCTTGCAATTTTTGAGTTTTTATAAACTTATTAAAATTTAGGCCAGCAATCGCTAACAGAACCCCTAAAACCGCCATAACCAGTAATAACTCTATTAAACTAAAACCTTTAGTTTGGGTTTTCATAGCGTATCCTTAATTGAAGTTCAGCAGGTAACTGTGCCAGTTCAGGAGGGCTGAGCTTTTTTTCGCTTCCGTCAATCATGATGATAGAAACATTGTTTTTCTTTCTAACGATGGCGTAAACCTGGGCCGTATTAATTTCCCTTGGCTGTGACCAGCTAAGCGGTCTGATTTGCTCTGCGCCCAATTTGCTTAAAGGTTGACCATTTACGATGACTCGAGCCTCAGAAGTATAGCTAGGTGTATAGAGACTGGCGGCAGAAACGGTAGCGCCAGATTTAGGTCTTAAGGCAAGCATAAGCGCCAGGATAATGAGGCCAATCATGACAACAAGCAGTGGCACAGGAACTTTTTTTAAAGACATGCTTACTCCACCCTATCTGTGCGTTTGTCTGCCAAACTCCAGCTAAGCGTTTGACCTAGTTT
>JAHEBB010000248.1 GCA_024642575.1 Trueperaceae bacterium
AGAGGTTTTAGCTAGCTCTTGATCAGCTTTTTGCAATAAGACTTTAACTTCATCGTCACTGGTTTGTGGAAAAGAGTCATACCAAACCCCTACGGCAATATAGGGTTCGGGGGTCGCAAGACAAACAAATTCATCTACCTGAGCGCTTAACTCCGTATAGGTAGTCCCAGCCGCGGTAGGTACAGCTAATACAATTTTTTTAGGGTGACGTTGTTTTAAAGAGGCAATGGCTGCACGCATGGTTGCTCCAGTGGCGATGCCATCATCCATAAGAATGACCGTTTTATCTTTAACGTCCAGTGGCGCTTTAGCACCTCGGTAAGCAAACTCTCGGCGCTCGAGCTCCTTGAGTTCAGTCTCTACGACCTTATCAATCATGGTTTGGGGAATGCGCAAACTTGCAATTATGCCTTCATTCAGAACTTTAACCCCACCCGTAGCAATTGCGCCCATAGCCAATTCTCGGTGTCCTGGCGTACCCAATTTTCGGACAATAAGCAGGTCTAAAGGTAAATGGAGCGCTCTTGCCACTTCATAGGCGACAGGAATCCCCCCTCGTGGTAGCGCTAAAACCACGGTATCTTTATCATCTTTATAGGCAAGCAATTTTTCCGTCAGCTTTTTGCCAGCATCTTTACGGTCTCTAAAGCGTTGCATTTGGGCTCCCTTCTTATTACTTGTCTTTGGCGGTGTAGCAGGTTTTCTCATAGACACTAAGCCCTACTCTAGCTAAATCTCCCCTTTTCCTTACCAAAAAACCAGTCACCTTCTGTCTTTTAACTTGCTGGCTCGATGCCCATAACTATCTCAACCTCATGTTCCTTAACGCTATCTTCTAAAGGAATAAATGTGCTGGCTAAGACTTGACCGTCTAGCCGCAGTTCTCTTACGCCACTACTTACCCCTGCCTTATTATCAATATGAAGATGATAAATGCTTTGACCAAACCTGTAATGCAGGCTATAGCCCTGCCAGGAGCAAGGAATGCAAGGGTTTAGCTCGAGCCTATTTGCCCGACGTTTCAAGCCCAAAATGCCTTCTACGCCCAGACGATACATCCAGGCAGCAGCGCCGGTATACCAGGTCCAGCCGCCTCGACCAAGATGAGGAGCTACACTGTAAACATCGGCGGCAAGTACATAAGGCTCGACTTTATAGCGTGAGAGCGCCTCGGGAGTGTTGCTGTGGTAAATAGGGTTAAGCAGTTTAAACAAGGCTTCAGCTTTGTCCCCTTGCCCCAGAGCTGCAAAAGCCCAGATTGTCCAGAGAGCTGCGTGGGTATATTGCCCACCATTTTCGCGTACCCCTGGCAGATAACCTTTTATGTAGCCAGGGTCATGCTCACCTTTATCAAAGGGAGGGCTTAGCAGCAAAATGAGCCCGTCTTTTTCACGTATTAAATGTTCTGCCACAGACTGCATGGCCTGCGCTGCTCGGTCAGGTTCGGCTGCGCCTGAAAGTACCGCCCATGACTGGGAAATAGCGTCCATTTGAGCTTCATCGCTTTGGCTCGAGCCAAGTGGCGTAGCATCATCGTAAAAAGCCCTTAAGTACCAGTTACCATCCCAGGCATTATTTTCAACCGCTAAACGCAAGCGCTCAATTTCACTCTGATACCGCCTTAGCCGTTCACGATCTTCCCTTTCATCGCAAATAGGTATAAAACGTTTTAAGGTAGCGATTAAAAACCAGGCTAACCAGACACTCTCTCCCTTACCTGCGCTACCCACTTGATTCATACCATCATTCCAGTCACCGCCCCCGATAAGGGGCAAATCATGGGGCCCACGGGTTAAGGCTTTATCAAGTGCCCGACAAGCATGATCGTAAAGCGAAGCTGTCTCATCGCTACTTGGGAAATTGTCGTAGCGCTCATGTTCAGAAGGCTCGAGCGGTCTTCCTGCTAAGAACGGGAGGCTTTCGTCAAGCAAACTGACATCTGCCGTGACTTCAAGATAGTAAGAGAGCACATAGGGAAGCCAGACCAGATCATCGGAAATGCGCGTGCGTACGCCCCGTCCAGAGGGCGGATGCCACCAGTGCAGCACATCGCCCTCGACAAACTGATGTCTGGCTGACTGCAAAAGTTGCTCGCGGCAGAGTTCAGGCGCAGTGTGCAGCAGCGCCATAGAATCTTGCAGCTGATCACGGAAGCCATAAGCGCCACTTGACTGATAAAAAGCAGAGCGACCCCAGATACGGCTCGAGAGTGATTGGTACAAAAGCCAGCGGTTAAGCATGAGGTTCATAGCAGGGTCAGGCGTGTCTACTTGCACAGTGTCTAAAAGCTCATCCCAGTGCTTATGAAGCGCCTGCCATGACGCTTCTACTTTCTCTGGCTTTCGATACTGCGCAACCGTTTTTAAAGCTTCATTTGGGTTTTCGCCCCAGCCAAGCAAAAAATAAACCTCTTCATTTGCTCCAGGCGCTAAGTCAATATGGACTTGCAGCGCAGCACAAGCATCATGCCCTGCTTTGACACTGCCCGAAAGACCAATACGCGAAAGACCAGCAGGTCGCTTATAATTACCCTCACGACCTAAAAACTCGGTGCGATCGGTGGTGAGTCCATGAGGGGATTTGTTACTTGCCAAAAAGGCTGTGCCTTCAGCGAAGGCTTCGCTGTAAGGGTTTTGAACCAAAATTGCAGCCTGTTCAGGCACATAAGTCGGTATAACAAAAGGCTGCATTTTTTCGCGAAGATTACCCAAGACCCACTCAGCGTAATAGGTCAGCGTAAG
The DNA here is from genome assembly GCA_024642575.1 of Trueperaceae bacterium. Lineage (GTDB taxonomy): Bacteria > Deinococcota > Deinococci > Deinococcales > Trueperaceae > JAHEBB01. The sequence continues at coordinate 2,742 of JAHEBB010000248.1, forward strand.
TCGTCTGGGGTCTTGCCAGAGGTTTTGTAGTTTGAGCCGAACAATTTTAACAGACTGAGTTTTATCGACAAAGATTTGCGTTTCTTGCCTTAAACCGTGACTCTGATGTTCAAAACAACTGTAACCTGCCCCGTGTCTAATGAGATAAGCAGAGCTATCAGGGCTTGGGGCTGGCGTGCTTGACCATAAGGCAGCCGTCTCTTCATCACGCAAATAAAGGGCCTCGCCTGGCGTATCTCTAACGGCGTCGTTGCGCCAAGGGGTTAGGCGATATTCGCCACTATTTTTTGCCCAGCTGTAACCCGCTCCTGTTTCAGAAACCAGGGTGCCAAACTGCGGATTTGCCAAAACGTTAATCCAGGGCGCTGGCGTTGAATTTGCCGCCAGATAAATCAAATACTCGCGACCATCTGAGCTAAAGCCGCCCAGACCATTATCAAAACGAAGGGCGTCAGGTCGCGCTACGGCAGGCGTTTCCGCTCGAGTCAAAACGCGTGTTAAACGCCCAGGGTTAAAGCCAGGAAGTCGGGAACCAGGCTCGAGCGCTCGAGCCAGTTGCTGCGCTAAAGTCCCTCCCTCAGCACTTAAGACAACTCTGGCTGCGGCATAAAGCAAACGCCTATCTTCAGAAGCGAGCTGATCACTGCGCAGTAAGAAAATACCTCCCGGTCGGTCAAGCCATAGATCCTCACCGCTCTGCGCAATAAGTCGGCGCAGGCTGCCTTGTAAATCTTGCAGATAGCCAATATCCCGCTCATTTAAAATGACGAGGTCAATCTGATTTTGCCGCTCACGCCAGTAGCGGTGGGCTTGAAGCAAACTACGAAGCAAATCGCTATCTGCTTCAAAGCGAGTTTTTAAGACTAAAATCGGATGATCTCCCGAGATGCCGTGGGCCCAGAGAGCTGACTGACCCTTGCGGTTAGAGGCCAGTATTTCTGGGTCAGCGCGTAAAGGGGCAGGTCCATAGAGCAAGGCTGATAAGAGTTTTTGGTACTGTTCCAGGTCATGACTGTTAAGCCCTTGTTGCTCGAGCGCACGCATGGCCCCTCCTCTTGCCTGACTCAAGGCTGCCTCGAGCGCTGACCAGCGCTGATAGCGTCTTGCCAGTGCCACCAAAGTCTGCCGCGTATCGGCTGCCAGAGTAAGAAAGGCGAGTTTGACTGTGCTATGAGGCTCGAGCCTTATGGCGGTAGCCAAAGCCATAATTGGGTCAAGGCTAGCGCCCAATGTGCCAGAAAAACCTTGCAAACCCTCTTTTAAGGCAGCAGGGTCGGCCAGATTGCCATTTCTGCCAATAAACTTGCTGCGATCTGTTTCATAGTATAAGGCTGCTGCTTGATCCGTTTCAAAAACAAGCTGATGAGCCAGGCTCAGGCGTTTTTCCCCAGCACCCCGTGGGCGACGGCTAAAGATAAGGGCGCTCAGTTCGGGCTTAAAGGCGCTTTCAATAAACAATTTGCTAAAGGCAGGGTGCCGGGTGTCAGCTTCATGAGGGGCAAGCACCACTTCGGCGTAACTGCTAACAGCTAAATGCTTTGCCTTATGACCGTGATTGCTAAGGCTTAGCCGACGAATTTCGACATCATCACCGGGGACAATGGTTACCTCGAGCTTAATCGCAAGGTCCCCTTGCTTCTGCTGAAACTCGAGCTTATGCGGGTAAAAGCGTACCTGCTCATCCTCTGAAATAAATTGACAAGGTTGGCGACAAACCGAAGACAGCTTGCCTGAATCTAGGTCTTTTAGATAAAGCCACTGCCCCCAATCGTCTAAAGTCATATCCGCCTGCCAGCGACTTAGCTCGAGCCCGTTCCAGCGGCTTACACCCGCCCCACTCGAACTCATAAGCAAACTGTAATGACCATTGGAAAGGCTATGCAGTTGAGGAAAGGCAGTATTTTTTGGAATCAGCCAGGGTTCAAGCTGCGGAAGCCTTTGAGCCTGGGTTTGCCTTGGGGTCACAGTTCTCTGGGTAGTCTCAAGAGGAGCTGAGAGCGAGGTGCTTTCATAAAGCAGCAAGTCCGTACTTTGAATGCGTGGGTCAGCATGAAAGCGCTCGAGCATTTTTTCCTGAGTTAAGGCATTGGCTAAACTCATAAAAGCCATGCCCTGGTGATGCACCATAAAGGAACGAACAATGGCCCCTTGCTGACCCAGAGCGAGGCGCGATTTGGTGTAATCAATTGCCTCATAAAACCCGTAACGCCCCAGCATCTTTAAGTCTTGCAAACGCTTTATATTTTGCATAACCGCCTGAGGTTTTAAAGGCAGAGCTAAAAGCGAGGCATAAGGGGCAATCACCAGGTCATGTTCGGACTCTCTGGCAAAACCCAATCCTGGTACACCAAAAGCTCGGTATTGATAGTTTTGGGCAGCGTCAGTATGAAAAAAGCCTGATTCCGAAATGCCCCAGGGAAGTCCTTTGTGCTCGGCGTAGCGCATCTGGCGCTCGGTAGCTGCCATGCAGCTTTGGTAGAGCAAACTATTCACCGGGGTTTTGAGCAAAAGTAAGGGCATAAGATACTCAAAAAGAGTGCCGCTCCAGGAAAGCAGCACGCGGCTACCCCTTATCTGGGTAAGGGGTCGACCCAGATGCAGCCAGTGACTGGCAGGCACATCCCCCTTAGCGATAGCTACCAAACTGGCAATTCGGGCTTCAGAAGCAAGGAGGTCATAGGCATGTTCATCAAGGCGGCTGGCATCAAGATGATAGCCAATGCGAAAAACCTGGCGCTTTTCATCAAATAAAAAGGCCATGTCGGTCTCAGATAAAATGGTTTCGGCTTCTTGGCTAAGCTTCTGGGTTTCTTCTTGCAGATAATTAAGGGCCGCTTGAGCTTCGCCGAGTTTTGTTAAGAAAGTTTGGTTCCAGGCTCGAGCCTCGTAGCTACTTAAAGCTAAGCCTTGACTAAGCTCAAAAAGGGTTGGGTAAAGCCTTGATAAGTTATCAAGGCTAAAGTCCAGTTGAAGACTCGCCAAATAATGCCCTAAAACGGAAAGCCTAATTTCTTTAGGGGCATGAGGCCAATGATGGTGCCAGGGGAAATAAAGGTCAAGCTCTCGCTGCATTTGTCTCAGCTGATGATGAAGACGCCCGGTCCAGATATTCAGATCGGTCAAGCTGTCTACACTTAGCTGTTCGCGGGTCTTTTGAACAAAGTTTAAAAACTGTTTATCAAGCGCAGCAAGGTTTTGCTCAGCAAGTTGGTGTAGCTGAGCAGGCCACTTAGACGACTGGTCTTTTAGTTCTCTAAGCTTGGCACAAAGCGCTCTGATCTCTTGTTTTAGGTCTTGTGTTTCGGTATCAAGCCCCGTTTGCTCGAGCGTTTCTTCTAAGACACCTAGCGTATCTTCTAAACCTTGCCAGCTTTGCCAGCGCCAAACCTGATCATGGCTTAACTCAAGACAAGCTTCTTTTAAAGCTATCAGGCAGCCAAGCAAATTACCGCTATCTACGGTAGAGACGTAACGAGGGGGCAAGGGGTCAAAACTCTGAGTGTCATACCAGTTAAGAAAATGTCCGCGGTAACGCTCGAGCTGTTTTAAAGCGTCAAAACTATTTCTTAATCTAAAGACCAGTTCATAAGCGCTCAGGTAACCCAGATCATAAGCCGAGACACTGGCCAGGAGGGCTAAACCCAAATTGGTAGGTGAGCTGCGGTGCGCCACCGTACCCCTGGGGTGTTCTTGAAAGTGGTCAGGGGCTAGCCAGTGATCTTCGGGGCCAACAAAGCGTTCAAAATAAAGCCAGGTACGTCTTGCCAGCGTGCGGAGTTTTCGCTTATCAAGCTCACTCAAAGCCAGGACAACCGTTTTTTGGGGTCGGCTAAGCTGCCAGGCAAATTGTGGCGAAAAGAACCATAGCAGTAAAAAAGGTAGTGCCAGCCAGAGGTTGACCCTGACGGTAAAAAATAAGCCTAGGCCCACCATAAGCGCCACGATAGGCGCAATCACCATTTCAGCCCAGACCTTTAAAGAACCTTTTTGTTTAGCAAGGGCTCGAGCTGTGTGCCCAGCTGCTTGCCACTGCAAAAAATGCTTATGGGTGAGCGTAAGTCTAAGCAAACTGCTGCTAATGGCTGATAAAGAAATAAGAGCCTCAAAGGGCAAAAAGGCCAAGGCCCATAACCAGCGCCCTAGATAATTGGGTAAGCTGTGAAAACTAGCCCGCCAGGAATTACCTTTTGCCACTCGGAGGATAGCCGAAACACTCTGTATCAGCGTTGCTAAACCCAAAGTTATAAGGATAATAAAGGTCCAAATAATAGCCCGACCAGGGGGGCCAAACCAGACCCCTATTAACCAGACTAAAAGGCTGGGCATAAACAAACTGCGTAAGAGATTTTGCAGGATTTTCCAGCGCGCCAGATGGTTTAGCGGATTAGGAATCTTAGCTTTGGTGCCAGGAACACGCCAGCCCAGCCAGGGCAAAAGCTGCCAGTCCCCCCGAATCCAGCGGTGCAAACGCCGAGCATAAGCCTGGTAGCTGCTCGGGTAGTGCTCTAACAAGATGGTGTCAGACATCAGAGCTGTTCGGCCCAAACTACCTTCAAATAAATCATGACTCAAGATGGCATTATCTGGTACTCGGTCTGCCTGACTTTTTTCAAAGGCTGCCAGGTCATAAATGCCTTTTCCAGCATAGCTTCCTTCGGCAAATAAATCTTGATAGACCTCTGAAACGGCTCGGGTGTAAAGGTCTAGACCTTCATCCCTTGAAAAAATCTGACTAAACCTTGAGGTATTGGCACTGGCAGGCTCGAGCTCTAAACGAGGCTGCAAAATGCTGTAGCCTGCTTTGACTTGCCTATCTTGATTAAAGTCTGCCCTATTTAAAGGATGAGCCAAGGTCGCAACAAGCCGCTGTGCTGTACCAGGAGGCAAGCTGGTATCAGCATCTAAGGTAATCACATAGCGAAACCCTTGAAGCTCATTTTGAGACGCTGATACTTCGACAAAAGACCCCTGCTCCGCCTTAAGTAAGAGATGATTGAGTTCTTGCAGTTTACCTCTTTTGCGTTCCCAACCCATCCAACACTGTTCTGATTTATTCCAGCATCTTTCTCGGTGAAAAAGCCAGAAAATGTTCTGGTGATAGCGCTCATTTAAGGCAACTAGGCCATCTTTAACCTGCTTTAGCAGGGGCTCATCTGTCTTTAGGCGCTGCTCGCCCGCATCCAAATAATCACTGAGCAAAGCAAAGCGTAAATTTGGATCAGGGTTGGCGCTATAGTGACGCTCGAGCTGTTGCAAATGCTC
>JAHEBB010000778.1 GCA_024642575.1 Trueperaceae bacterium
GTTAATTTGAGCACATCATTTAGCCAGGTAGGGTGCGCTCTGCGCACCAACAAAGAGAACAAACAAAGCCCTCACTCCCCAACCGAACCTGTAATATCCTCAAACTCAAACCCTTCCTTACACCCCCAAGTCTCATCATAAACCCCTGCTTTAACATAGCTGTGAAACGTTGAATAAGGATAGTCCTTAGGACAAGCTACTAGCTTGTGCTTAACTGGATTGTAATGAATATAATCCATATGCCTTACGAAATCTTTTTCATTCTTAAGGGTGTGTTCCCAAAACCTGCGTTGCCAGATACCTCTTTCCCGCCTTGATAGCCGAGATAGACTTCTGGCTTGTTCTATACCACCCTCAGCTAAAAACGCTTTGCTAAATTCTTTCTTTATCCAACTCCAGCGAAGTGAATAACGCTCATCCCCTTCGGGTAAGACCCAGATAGTGTGCAAGTGGTCTGGTAAGAGAACCCAGGCTAAACTCTCAAAAGACCAGCGCTTCTGGCAGTCTTTAACTGCTTTTCGTAAACAGAGCCTTGCTAGATCAGAACAAAGGAACTTAGCACGTCTATCTGTGACAACGGTAAAGAAGTATGTTCCTCCTGCAACAAAGTTTCTGCGGTAATTGGGCATGGTTTCCTTGGAGGATTAGGTGGTGCGCAGAGCGCTACATTGGCTAGTTTTGTACACTGATTTGGATTAGCCAAATCACAATTTAAGACCTCGATGGAGATATCTAGGTAGCTAAAGCTTCGCAAACTAACGGTAAAGAATGTGTTTATTGCAACACATAAGCACAGAAAATTGTCTAAACTATACATAATTTTGTACTCGGTATAAAATTTTGAAAGGACGACCACCATGGCATTTGGCATAAAAGAATTGGGGACAGCCGCAAAACTGGTAACAAAGCTTGATCTGGCAAAAATTGGCAAGCTTGCTGAAAAAGTTGATTTAGATGAACTTATAAAGATGGTCTCGAGCATGGATGAAGGGCAGCTTGCCGTCATGATGCAGGCCATGAAAAAAGGCAAAAAAGAAAAAGCCTTACCTGAAGTTAATGGTGACTTTTTTGATATGGCAAGTACCTTGACAGAGCATCAACGCGATATTCAACTTAAAGTCAGGCGCTTTATGGAAAGTGAAGTTGAACCCATTATTAATGAGTATTGGGCAAAAGATGAATTTCCTAAACCCCTTATTGCTAAGTTTAGAGACTTGGGTCTTATACAAGAAGTCTGTAACCCAGATGGTAGCCGCAAGGCGGGTGCCAGCATTATAGAAGGTATTGCCACTATGGAGATGGCGCGCATAGATGTCAGTACGGCAACCTTTTTTGGGGTTCATGCGGGGCTAGCCATGATGAGCATTATTCAAGGTGGTAGCGAAGAACAAAAAGCTCAGTGGTTACCCAAGATGATGACGATGGACATTATAGGAGCATTTGGCTTAACTGAACCAAAGGTGGGCAGTGGCGCGGCTGGCGGCTTAACTACCACCTGTAAGCGCCAGGGGGATAGCTGGGTCTTAAACGGTGAAAAATACTGGATTGGGAACGCAACCTTTAGTGACATTGTCATCATTTGGGCAAGAGACTTGGATGATGCTCAGGTAAAAGGGTTTATCGTTGAGACTGATAATCCAGGCTATTCGGTTGAAAAAATACAAGGGAAAATAGCGCTTAGAGCTGTTGAAAATGGTCATATCACCCTAAAAGACTGTGTAGTGAATGAAGCAAACCGTTTGCAGAAAGCTGACAGTTTTAGAACGACCGCCGATGTCTTGCGCATGACTCGGGCTGGGGTTGCCTGGCAAGCGGTAGGTGCGGCAATGGGTTCGTATGAAAAAGCGCTGGCCTATGCGCAAACTCGGGAACAATTTGGTCGTGCCATTGGTAACTTTCAACTGATTCAAAACCATCTGGTGCATATGCTCGGTGACGTAACTGCCATGCAGCAGATGTGCTTAAGACTCAGCCATATGCAAGATGCTGGCACGATGAAAGATGAGCACGCCTCATTGGCCAAAGTCTTTACGGCAGCCCGTTGCCGAGATGTGGTTGCCAGGGCTAGAGAAATTTTTGGTGGCAAAGGCATCTTGCTAGAAAATCATGTAGCTCGTTTGTTTAATGATACTGAGGCCATTTACAGTTATGAAGGCACCAATGAGATAAATACGCTGGTTGTGGGTAGAGCCATTACAGG
>JAHEBB010000249.1 GCA_024642575.1 Trueperaceae bacterium
TAAGCTTTCAAGGAAATCAGCTTATCTTGCAACCTGCTTGGCACACGCTCGAGCTAAGCGATTGCGGCAATACAGATAAGCAAGACCTGGGTACTGAAGCGATTACTTACACTTTTAGTTTGCAAGAAGAATTTGATTTTAACGGTTTACGTGGCATCAAGCTAGGGCTCGAGGGCGGAACTATTCCCTTAGATATGACACTTCTCCACCGTGAACCGCTCATGCCTGGCTATCAACCCAAGCAACCTGCCGATTTTGTTTTAGGAACAGACCCACCTTACTCTGAATTTCCTGGACTCTGGACACCTTACCCAGATTCCGATGTCACTTTTTACGACCCGCAAACAGGCGAGTTTTATATACCCGAATGGAATGGTGCAGAGCACTCCTACCTTCGTTTTAATACTGACGGCAGCTACGAAATGGCAAGAGCCTGGAAAGACTATAGTTATGAAGGTATTTGTAGCAAGGACTATATTTATTATGAACGTGGCACACCAACATTTTCTATCACTGAACCCGCGCAGTATGCAGGTGCTAATGTCATTGGTCACGCAGCATTTCAGGCAACGGACACGCGGCTAATTGTCAATATTCGTGAATGTGATGAAGATACTGGGGTCTTGCGTTATAACTTGATTCCACAAATGAGCTATTACAAATGGATCTATCGACCTGAGACCAATGACATGGTGCATATTCCTGAAGGGTTCTCGCTCGAGTGTGCCTGGGAAAAAAGCGAGTGGCAATTTATGTTTTGTGATGGCTATGGCTATAGTGGCAAAAGCTATGGGCGCAAGTAGCCTAAAAGGTCATAAAGCTCAGTGCTTCATAGCGTACTCCCCCAGGTCGGAATCATAAAGTCTTTCGACATTTATGATTCAGCTGGGTATTATTTCGTTAGATAGTTCCTCACAAAACCAAGGCCAAACGCGCTAAGCTGCTAAGCATGTTACTTGCTTTTGACCTTGACAATACTATTGTCACCCGCAGTGCCGAATTACCCAAAGCTATCGCCGAAAGTTTGGCCAAAGTTAGGGAAGAAGGGCATGGCGTCACTGTTTTAACAGGTCGTCCCCCTTTAACCACGATGGCCTATTTGGAGCAGCTCGAGATTACCGAGTGTTACAGCACCAATCATGGTTCTTATGTGATTGGTAAAGCTGGCAAAGTCTTGCGTTCAAACCGCCTAAGACCTGAAGATGTTACAGGTTTACTGGCACCTTTTTTGCATGAGTCTCATGTCGAATATGCTTGTATTGCCCAAGATACCGTCTATGTCAAAAACCCTAACGATGAACGCTGGAGCTGGGCACAAACCCAAAACCGTCATCTTAGACTTTATGAAGAAGGGCTCGAGCTTCACGCTGATAAGCTGGTTTTTAGTACCCTGACTGGCAATACCGAAATTAAAGCGCATGTTGCGAAAAATCACGCCGAACTTCTAACCTATGCCTGGAATGATGGCTATCTTGAAGTCACCAGCCCCAATTCTGATAAAGGCAGCGCTTTAGCACTCATAGCCACTGAGTTAGGTTACACAGCCTCAGAGGTCATTGCCTTTGGCGACGGCCCCAATGATGTCACCATGCTTAGCTGGGCTGGTCGCTCTATAGCCGTGGGTCCTCATGTACACGCCGAGCTTTTAGCCGTCTCAGACGAGCACATTGCCTCACCTGAAGAGCTTGGGGTTAAAACCTGGATAGAAAAGAATATTTTTTCTTTGGTAAACCACTAAAAAACCATACGTGATTGCCCTGGTATTCATTCTTTCGCTAATCAGCGCTTTTATCCTTTTTATTCTTACAATTAGCTCTCTGTTTTTCAAAACATTTCAGTTTTGGCCCCCACCAACTAAGTCATCCTGGCAATATCAGCTTTTTTGGTGGTTATTTCGTCTTGTGTTTGCAGGCATCATCGTTCTTTCTATTATCGATTTTAATGGTTTCACGAAGCCCTTTTTAAGGTTTTACAGCGGTCTCATCATGGCTCTCATAGGATTTTCCTTAGCGTTTTATCTGAGTTTTTTCTTGGGCTGGAAAAATGCTCATGGTGAAGCAAAAGACTTAATTACTACAGGCTGGTACGCCTGGAGTCGTAACCCTATTTACCTTGTTTCTATCATAGGTTTTATCGGCTGGGCGCTTGGAGTTCATTCTATTTACGCTTATATCCTCTTTGGGTTTCTGATTTCATTTTATCTGCTTGCACCTTTTTTGGAAGAACCCTGGCTCGAGCGGGCTTATGGTGAGGTCTATCTAAACTATAAAACCAAAGTTCCAAGATTCATTGGCCTACCAAAAAGATAATCCCAAAAGTGGCATCAGGGCATTTGACTTTATCTTTTAATAATTTCATTGTCTTCACAATAAGCTTTTGCTATAACCAAGTCTCAGGATGTTTTTCGTCACAGCGCATTTTAGCGTTTTAGGCATAAACTTCCCCTTGAGGTGACGCATGAAGCTTGGTTATAGCTCAGCCACAGCTGGTATTTATAAAGTTGATGAGGCGTTTAGATTTGCCGAAAGTTTGGGGCTCGAGTTTGTCGAGCTTATTTATGACTATTGCGATTACCTCACTGACGCCCAACCTGCCAAGCGCGTACGCGAACTAAAAGCTGCTACGGGTATGGATGTCAGCTTGCATTTGCCCTTTATTGACCTGAATATCGCCTCACTTATCAAAGCAGTCCGTAAGGCAAGTGTTGAGCAAACCTTGCAGGCTTTAGACTATGCCGAAGCCATAAACGCCAGTTGCGGCGTTATACATACCGGTCATATTTTTCTTTACCAACCTGTACCCCTTGAGATAGCTTTTGACGCCCTTTACGATTCTCTCTCTAAGTTTCAAAACTCGAGCGTGCCTATTGCCTTAGAAAACCTTGGTCTCATGGTCGATGGTCTGGTTAAAGGCCCTGACGTGCTCAGGCAAATTACCGACAAATTTGGCATGTACAACTGTCTAGATGTTGGCCACGCAGTGATTGAGGCTAACCGCCCCTGGGCTGACCCTCTCTTAGCCAATGAAGATAGCATCAGCAGTTATATAGATACCTTGGGCAAACGTATTATCCATTTGCATCTCTGCAATAACAATGCCGAAGCCGATTTGCATACAGCTACCCCTGATGGGGTCATAGACTTTAGTCTTTACCGTGACTTTTTAAATGACTTTTCGGGAAGTATTTGCCTCGAAGTCGCTGGGGGAAAAGAAGCAGTTAAGAAAAGTGTAGAGCACATTCGTGCGCTCGAGGCCGTCCGTATTTAAAGCCTTAATTATAGTCTTTCCAAAATTATTTAAGAATTGCAAATGCAGTTTTCGGCAAATTCTAGGCTATGGATTCCAACCTCCCCCAGCCTTCGCTGGGGCTAAAGGCGGAATGACGAGTAAAAGCACAAGACACATTCTATTTCTAACATTATCGTTTCACTTTGTATCCCCTATAGTCAAGACAAACCACTCACTTTAGACAAACCTAAACCTCTACCGTTATCCTTAAGGCAATGGTTAAGCTAAAACCCATTACAGCAGATAACTTTCAAGCTGCAATAGCGCTCGAGCTTCAGCCAAACCAGCAAAGCTTTGTACCCAGCAATCTCTACTCGATTACCGAGGCTCAGTTTTACCCTGAAGCCTGTTCACGCGCCATTTATGCAAAAGGGCAAATGATCGGTTATGTGCTTTACGGTAAAGATAGCGAAACAGGTAACTGGCGACTTTTTCGCCTGATGATTGACAAAGTGCATCAGGGAAATGGTTACGGTAAAGCCACCCTCCAGCTGATTATCAGAGAACTGTTAACCCATAAAGCAAAAGAGCTGAGCCTCTGCTATCAGCCAGATAATGTCGTGGCAAAAACCCTTTACGCCAAACTTGGGTTTGCCGAACAAGGGCTAGATGCCAAGGGCAGAATGACCGCCAAACTAAATTTGGAGGATGTCCCTAAAGAACATCCTCTAGACTAGCTATCTGGACTCGTAAGCTCCAATATCACAGGCTGCACCAACAGGTCGAGACGCTCCGCTTATGTCTTGTTTAAGACTGCTTCCACAGCCTAAAACCCCTACAGGAATAAGGTTACGCAAGGGACTGCTTGCTTCAGGCATCAGGGTATTTACTTTGCCAGGGACTGGATTCCAGGTTAGCTTAGGCTCGAGGTACTGACTTAACAATTCGCCTACAAGGTTTTTACTCCAGGCTAGGTCAGAAGCCAAAAAGCCTTGGCTATCTCCTAAACCAATCAGGTTATAAGAGCTGACAAATGGATTGGCTGAACCGCTAACAAACACATCCTGGTAAAGCTTTTGGGCAGCATCGAGATTATGGGCGATCAAACTGGCGTGTAAACCAAAATGACTACCTGCGCTATTGATAAAAAGTCCGCCACCATCTCTGACAGCTTCATTGGCATAAAGGCTGCTAAAGAGCAGCTCGAGCCTACCAAAGCGGTGAAAAATCGCGCCGCCATAATCGGCCTTATTTTGACTAAACTGACTATTTACGAATTTATTTTCTACATCACTGGCGTTAAAGACTGCCCCGCCTGCACCCGTTGCTTTATTTTCCAAAAAGTAAACCCCTGAACCCGTGAACATGCCCAAATTGGCAAGCGCCCCGCCATCTTCGAGGCTGACATTGCCTAAAAAAATCGTCTGGTTTAGCTCGAGTGTGCCTTCATTTAAAATGGCACCACCATCTTTGGAAGCAAGGTTATGACGAAACTCGCTGCCCTCAAGTTTAACGGTTGTACCCTCAGGGATGGAAAAAGCGGCACCTGAGGCCCTTGTTTTACCGTTTTGGAAAATCAAATGACTTAAACTTAGACTGATATCTGGGCTTAGTTTGGCAACCGACATTGCTTTTTGCGCGTCCAGAATGAGGGGTTTGGAAGCTTCTATAGTAATAGATTTGTTTAGCTCGAGCGGGCCTAAGTTGCTATCTAATAAAATACCTCCTTCATGGCTTAAGACCTCATCGGAAAAACGAATCAAGATGCCGTCATAAGCCCTTGCCAGCGCTTCACGCAAACTCAACTGACCTTTGGAAGTGTCCCCATCTTGCTCATCTAAAAAGCTATCAACCGTGTCGATCGGGCGACAAGTTGCTTGATTGAGCAAATAAACGGGCTTCTCAGCTCGGCTCAGTGCCACCGAGCAAAGTCGGCTTGCCGCCTGGCTTGGGCTATCCCCTAAAACCGTCAGGCTGGCGTTTTGCGCTTCGGCTCTCTTGCTTGCGTCTCCCAGACCTTGCTCCTCTAAACTTTCCGTGACTTGTTTTTGGCTTTGCACCGTGGCCATAAGCGAAAGGCTAAACATAGGTGGTGAATCTGTAAGCGAATTGGGCAGCTTAAAGGCTAACGTTAGCAAACCCAGACTGGTGCTGGCGGTTCCCTTTTTAACTGGGCTAAACCCATAAGGAAGGAGGCTATAGCCGTTTGGGATAGCAGCTTTAAATGCCTCTAGAGAGGCCTCGCTATACGCTTGAAAAGACGCCTCCTCAGCTATGACCCTAAGTCCCTGTTCAGCAAGCGTCATGCCATGTATTGGCCTTAAACCCTGAGCTATCTGGAGGGCTCGCGCGCTGTCCAGTGCTTTTCCATCACTGGCTTTAATGCCTGTAAAAGCTGTCGCTGCAAGACTTGTCGGGCTTGCCACTGCTAACAGACTTATCTCGGGACTCTTGGTATTGGCAGAACAGTCTGAACAAGCCTGGTTAAATAGCTCTAAAGTTAAACTCAGATAATGCTCTCCCTCAGCTTCAAAACGGTTAAAACGCTTGGTAACTACCATAATTGATTCGTCACTTAAAACGGGCTTAATGACCTGCGCTTTTTGATCAAGTGCTGCAGCGCTAAACTCGAGCCTGATTAAACTTTCTGGCAAGGTCGGCGTTTTTGGTTCAGTCCCTGGTTCGGGGTTTGGGCTAGGTTCTTCGGGCGTAGGAGTTGGGCTGGGGTTAACGACATTTTTACTGCTACCCCCACAGGCTGCCAAAAGCAGTAAAACAGTCAGCATCAAAGCGTTGATTAATGGCTTCATCTTTCTCCTTGAAGGCTTAATAGGACACCAGCGATGATCTGGGCATAAGTCGGAAAGTGGTGGGTACAGCACTAATACATTCATTGGGCTCGAGCCTGGCCATAAGGGCAAACTGGGTTCCGGCCACTTCAATGGCGCGCTCGAGCTTGCCCTCTGGCATAAAGCTGGGTGCAGCTGCACCTCGTTTATAGTTTTCTAGCCAGACCGAACTGCCCAGCATAAGTGGGTCAATCACCAGATCAGTACCCAGTAAACTGATATAGCTAAAAATACGCATCGGGCGTGTACTTGAACAGGCATAAAGGGCAGCTACTGGCATACCCTCTGAGTAATCAAGGTTAAATTCGGTATCGCCATCATAACCAACGGTCTCAGCAAAGCGCAGATTGTTAACCTCAAGGGTCAAATCATCTGGATTGACGCGGTAAAGCTGCCAGCGCGTGGTCTGGATGCGACCTTTGTGGTCAAAGCGAGCAAGATTGGCGCGCAGATCCAGCGGATCCAGCCCAGCGACAAAGCTATCTTCGCCTTGCAAAGTAGCAGCAAAAGCAGCAGCATAATCATCTTCTTGAGGAACTCTCAGGTACTCTTCAAAAATCTGGTCACTGGCAAAATTGGGGTAACAAAGCACCGTATAAGGCGAATCCGCCACACCTTCAAAATACAAGACATTTTCCTGGTAGAGCTTAAGGACGCCAAAGCGATACACTTCCTGACAGCTTTGTGGTAAGACATCGGCGTCTTGCCTCTCAGGAAGGTCTCGTTGCCAAGCACTTAGCTGCGCCTTTAGCGTAACGTAAGTTGTCCCACTGGCCGCCGATACATAGCTTTGACAGCGGCTTAAAAGAGTATTGGTAAGGCTCGAGGTGCAGTACTCAAGATTAGCTTCCAAACTAGCTTGCAGAGTTTTGACTGTTTCGTAATGCTCTGCAAACAAAGTACGTTTCGCAGCATCATCCATCCCAGCAAAAAAGTAAGGTTGAGCCATCACAAAAAAGAGGTCATGCTCGAGCTGCTTTAACCTTGCCCCAAGCGCTTGTAAATGGGTTTTTATCAGCAAGGCATCATGCTGCTGTTTTTTAGTATCAGGTGTGAGGGTATAGGGTGTAAGCGTCAAATAATCTTGCAGAGTTATAACACTTACACAGTCAACCGGATACTCATACTGACCGTTTACCAACTGGATTTCGCAGTGCTCTTCGAGTCTTGTTAGGTAGTCCTGCGCCTCATGGATAAACGACGCCGTATCTTGCACCAGCGAAAAATCGCCGCTGCGAAGCGTAGAAATCAGATTAGGCGTTTGAAAAACCACAAAACTCATATCTTTGGCTTTGCGGTAAATGTCAGACATCACTTCATGTATATGAATGGTGATATGAACAAACAAAATCTTGATGCGAATAGTAGCTTTAAATTCTTCTTTTTGCTTAAAGGAGGAAGCTACTATGCGAAAAACGGCGTAGTACGAACCGCCCAGCGTAATCGAAGAAACAAACTGATCGCCACACTTTTGAATCAGCGCATTGTAGCCCTTGGTATCAAGCAAATTTTCTGCTTCTGCCGATAAGTTTGTCTGATTTACCGAAAGCGTCTGAGTGTTAAGACTCGCTTTCATTACCAGATAAAGGCTGTAGCTATCGGCCTCATGATCGTTTACATACTCGAGACTACCTGAGCCTTTTATAAAGCCCCAGTTAAAACCCACATGCCCCTCGAGCCCAAAGTATTTGACCAGCTCATCATGGCTTTCTGCCATAGTGAAACTCAGCTCCATACGTTTTTGCCCTACCATGGGACTTAGCAAGACTTCCTCGAGACAGCTACCTTTGGGGTCTTCGTGGCTCGAGTCAAAACCAAGACCTGGCCAGTTGTAAACCTGCTGGACTTTTGTGGCGTTGTGGTCAAGCTCGAGCCTCGAGGGTTTTTGCGG
>JAHEBB010000779.1 GCA_024642575.1 Trueperaceae bacterium
TCTTCCCCTTATTTATGGTACTCCTTGGCTTCTTGAACCCTTAGATCTTTTAGGTGTTCCCTTTTATCACCCCTTTGCTCTTGTAGCTCTTTATAGCCTGCTTGGCATTGCAGCTGCCATTCGCCTCTTTTTTACAGTTAAAGATCCAGTAGAAGTAGCACAGGTGCGCTGGTTTACCTTTGGCTTTGTGTTTGCTAATCTTGGCATTGCTGTTTTTGGTTTAAGAGTGGCAAATATTGTGCCCCTAAGCATGGAACACTTTTTTGATGTTATTCCTGGAAACCTTATTTATATTGCCTGTGTAGCAATTGCGATTTTGCGCTATCGGCTATTTGACATCAACATCATTCTTAACCGCACCTTTGTTTACGGTGGCCTTACAGCTTTGGTCGTTGGTCTCTATGCTCTAGTGGTGGGTGGCTTTGGGCAATTGCTGAAACTTCAGAGCAATGTAGGTCTCTCTCTATTTGCTACGGGTTTGATCGCAGTGGCCTTTAACCCTTTTCGTGAGCGCTTACAGCGGGGAGCTAATCGGCTTTTATATGGTGATCGCGATGAACCTTATAAGGTCTTAAGTAAACTGAGTCAACGCATTGAAGGTACGCTAGACCCCGCTAAGGTTTTACCTTCCATTACTGAAACAGTGGTGCAGGTGCTCAAACTGCCCTATGCCAGCGTGGTTTTAAGCAGAGATGACCAATCAGAGCTGGTAGCAAGCTATGGTCAGCCACAAGCAGACTTAGTCTCACTTCCCTTGGTTCATCAAGGGGAAACCATCGGAGAGATGAAACTCGAGCCACGTAGCGGTGAGTCTTTTAAACCTAACGAGCTAAGTCTTTTAAAAACCATTGCCCAACAGGCGAGTGTGGCTGCCTATGCTCTACGCCAAAGTTTGGCCTTGCAGCGTTCGCGTGAGGCGCTGGTAACAGCCCGTGAAGAAGAGCGTCTACGCATACGTCGTGATTTGCATGACGGACTTGGCCCAGAGCTAGCAAGTATTACCCTAAAGCTAGATGCTGCCAGAAACCTACTTGCCAAACGACCTGAAAAAGCTGAGAGTCTACTCGCCGAGCTCAAGGCGCAAACACAGGAAGCCATTGCTAGTATCCGTCGCTTAGTCTATGCGCTTAGGCCACCTGCCCTAGATCAACTTGGTTTAGCAGGGGCATTGCAAGAACAAGTACGTACCTATGAAGGGCAACTAACCCTAAAGCTAAACATGGAGACCTTGCCATCTGCTTTGCCCGCAGCGGTTGAAGTTGCCTGTTACCGTATTGTGCAAGAAGCCTTAACCAATATCGTGCGTCATGCTCAGGCAAGCAAGTGCAGTGTGACTATTTCATCAACCTTCACAAAAGAAGAGGGTAAGGATGTGCTTCGTATGGATATTAGCGATAATGGGATGGGCTTGCCCGAAACTTACCGTGCTGGTGTGGGTCTGCGCTCCATGCGCGAACGTGCTGAAGAGCTTGGGGGAACGTTTTTAGTTGAGCGCTTATCTGAAGGTG
The DNA here is from genome assembly GCA_024642575.1 of Trueperaceae bacterium. Lineage (GTDB taxonomy): Bacteria > Deinococcota > Deinococci > Deinococcales > Trueperaceae > JAHEBB01. The sequence continues at coordinate 1,509 of JAHEBB010000779.1, forward strand.
GTACTCGCATTTTGGCAACCTTGCCTTTAGAGAAGTCTTATGGATAAGATTCGCATTGTTATTGCCGATGATCACCGCTTGTTTCGGGAGGGCATTAAGGCTTTAATGAGCTCCCTTAATTTGGTAGAGGTAGTGGCTGAGGCAGCTACAGGTGAAGAGGCAGTAAGAAATGCACTCGAGCATCAGCCTGATGTCATTTTGATGGACATACAAATGCCTGGTATGAATGGCATAGAAGCAAGCCGCCAAATTATCCAGCAAAGTCCCCATATTGGCATTATCATGCTGACCATGTTTGAAGATGATGAATCTGTTTTTATGGCAATGCGTGCAGGTGCCAGAGGCTATATTTTAAAAGGAGCAGATCAGTCTGAACTGATGCGCGCAGTCTATGCAGCTGCAAGTGGTGAGGCACTATTTAGCCCCACTATCGCTTCAAGATTGATGAAATTTTTTAATCACCCACAACGAGATTTACCTATTAATGCGTTTCCTGATTTAACCCAACGTGAACTTGAACTGTTAGAGCTTATTGCAAAAGGCATGGGGAATCCTGAAATTGTAAAGCGGTTAGGGATATCAAATAAAACTGTGAGGAATCACATTTCAAATATCTTTAGTAAATTACAGGTAGCTGACAGAGCAGAAGCTATTGTGAAGGCCCAAGAGGCAGGTTTAGGTAACGTGGA
>JAHEBB010000250.1 GCA_024642575.1 Trueperaceae bacterium
CCAGGCAGCTTTATTGCCACCTTTTTCCGTTGACGCAACTTCAGCTAACCACAAAGGTTGATCGCCTAAAGCCGTAATACGGTTATAAGGGGTTGAAAAGGTATCCTCGAAGCTTTTCCATGCAGTCCAAGGGCGCACCGTGCCCCAATTAAAGCCATCTAATCCCAAAATGTCAACATAGTCATCACCAGGGTAGTAAAGTTCCATGCGGTTGTTTTGGGTTGCAGGTTCATCGGTGATATTGGGTGACCAAACCCATTTAGCATTGCTAGCGTTTTCTTGGCGAAATATATCAACAATATGTTTCCAGGCTCTGACTAATTTTTCGGGTTCACCATTCCACATAGTCCAGTCCCCATTCATTTCCGGAAAAATGCGGATGTAAACATCACCATTTGCTTTTTGGACACCTTTAGCCCAGCCATGAATATAAGTATCAAATTTGCCAGACACTATTTGATCAAGGGTTTGCCCATTAGATTGCCAGGTAATAAGAGGTTTGCGACCTAGTTCAAGGACGCGGTTAACAATATAAGGCTCATAGGGAGCTGGCCAACTGGTAAACCACTGAATGATATTAAATTCGTGACCCAAAGAGTCTTCAAGTTGATAAAGGAGTGTTTTATCCCAAGTAGCCCCTTTTATATAGGCTCCAATTTGCACTTCACCGAGTTTTCGGTCTGGAGAGACCGCTGGGTTTTCTGTTGGGTTATCGGGGGTATTTGGGGTGCTTACTGGGGGTTGACTTAGACCTGCACTAGAGCATGAGGCTAAGACAAACAGGGTTCCCATCAAAACTAAGATGAGGATAAGTTTATTCACGACGTAAGTGTTGACGTTTATTCTCATATAGCACCCATAATCCTAGGTAAAGTAAATTTTGGGCTTGAGCAGGCATAAAAAAACGTCATGCTGGTCGGTTGCGCTACTCGCTCCTTCTGACCCAAGCGCCCAATGTGGAGGTCAGATATCTTAGCTTCCAGTCGTATAATACTTTCTTAAAGGAATTATACAGACTTGACTCTTACAAAACTATCAAACTTAAATGAGAGATCTTTGAGAAATCCCTAGAAAAGCTCGAGCCTGCCTCTCATCTGGTCTTGATAAGTTAGGCATGCCACATTTTACAAGAGCAATGTTAAGTATTAAACTACCAAATTATCAAAGATGTGAATAAGATCAAAAGGCTTTCCTGGTATGAGAAACGCTGTCTGAGAAGCAAAAACTCTAATAAAGCTCTAATCTATCTTAGCGTTTTGACTTAGGCTAAAAAGCCATAAGCATTTACTGACATAAAGCTACCAAAAAGCTGCCTTATTTACGGCTTGCTGTTTTAGGCGCTTGGCCCGGTATCATCGTTATTGAGACATCTTTACCCTGAAGTTTGGCTTCGATCTCACGGATACGGTCACGTACCGAGGCTGCTTTTTCAAAGTCAAGTGAGTCGCTGGCTTCCCACATCTCGGACTCGAGCATAGCAAGCTCTTGTTTGAGGTCGTCCATGACCAGCTCTTTTTCCCAAGGAGCAAGCTTTTCGCTAACTTCAACTTCTTCTTCGCCGCGGATAACATCGCGAATGCTCTTGCGAATGGTTTCTGGGGTAATGCCGTGCTCTTTATTGTAGGCAAGCTGCTTATCTCGGCGGCGATTGGTCTCGTCAAGAGCGCCTTTCATGGCGTCACTCATGACATCGGCGTAAAGATAGACTTCACCGCGCACATTGCGTGCTGCGCGACCAATCGTTTGAATGAGGCTGCGTTCGCTGCGCAAGAAGCCTGTTTTGTCGGCATCTAAAATGGCAACCAGCGAAACTTCGGGAAGGTCAAGACCCTCGCGAAGCAGGTTGATGCCAACCAGCACATCAAAATGCCCTAATCTTAAGTCGCGTAAAATGACCTGACGCTCTACCGAATCGATATCGGAGTGCATATAGCGGACTCTGACGCCTTGCTGAGCAAAGTATTCGGTTAAATCTTCCGACATTTTCTTAGTAAGTGTTGTGACCAGTACACGCTCTTTTAGGTTGGCACGCTCACGAATAGCAAAGAGTAAATCATCAATTTGACCACGACTAGGTTTGACCGTGACGTGTGGGTCAACCAGCCCGGTCGGGCGAATGACTTGCTCGGCGACATTATCGCTACGCTCGAGCTCGTAAGCAGCAGGCGTGGCAGAAACAAAGACAACCTGACCCACGCGGTCAAAAAACTCATCTTGTTTTAAGGGTCTATTATCAAGTGCCGCAGGCAGCCTAAAGCCATAATCAACCAGTGTTGTTTTACGCGCTCTATCGCCGTTATACATGCCTTTGATTTGCGAGGCCATAATGTGAGATTCATCCATAAAGACAATAAAATCTTCGGGGAAGTAATCGATAAGAGTATAAGGAGGTTCGCCGGGTATACGACCATCAAGATAACGAGAATAGTTTTCAATACCTGAGCAGTAACCCAGCGTGCGGAGCATTTCAAGGTCGTAAAGCGTTCGTTCTTTAATCCGCTGCTTTTCTAGCAGTTTGTCATTCTTGCCAAAGAAGTCAATGCGTTCTTCTAAGTCTTTTTCAATGTCTAAGATGGCAGGCTCGAGCTTGTCAAAAGGGGTCACATAATGCTTTGCAGGGAAGATGGTGGTTGACTCGAGCTCTTGAAGCTCATTGCCTGTTAAGGGGTCGGTGATTACTAGCCTATCAATCTCGTCGCCCCAAAGCTCGACTCGTAAAGGGTTTTCGTCGTAAGCCGTCCAGATTTCAATGACGTCGCCCTTGGCTCTAAAACGACCAGCGGCAATCTCTATATCATTGCGCTCGTACTGCTGGGTAATAAGCCGAGTCAAAATAGCATCGCGCGAAATCTGCATGCCCTGTTTTAAAATCAGGTTCAAGTTTTGGTACTCAATAGGAGAACCTAGACCATAAATCGCACTCACCGAAGCCACCACAATCGTGTCTCTGCGGGTAAGCAGGTTGCGGGTGGTTGAGTGACGTAAGCGCTCTAACTCCTGATTGATGTTGGCATCTTTTTCAATAAATAAGTCTCTGGCAGGTACATAAGCTTCAGGTTGATAGTAGTCGTAATAAGAAATAAAGAATTCGACCGCCGCCCCAGGAAAAAAGTCACGAAATTCGCCGGCAAGCTGAGCGGTTAAGATTTTATTGGGCGCTAAGATAAGGGCAGGGCGCTGCACTTTTTCGATGATCTTGGCCATCGTATAGGTTTTGCCTGTGCCCGTTGCACCTAAAAGGGTCTGAAAACGTAAACCATCCTTAAGTCCATCGACTATGCTTTCAATTGCCTGGGGTTGATCGCCTTTGGGTTCAAATGGGGACTGTACCTCGAGTGCCATACCTTATATTTTAATGTATTGAGTGACAAGCCTATGTCAGTAGCGAGGAGTAGGGGGTTTTCGCAAGCGATGTAAGTTATTGTAATTAGCGGTTCCACGATAAAATCTAACAAGTCGCTTTATACTTTGGTTTCAACGATCAAAGATCGCACGAATTATGCTGTAAGAATAATTCGTGGAAATGCTAAATGTTAAAGAAATTTAAGCTTGCTCGAGCGTTTGAATTATAATTTGGGTAGCTCGCGTGACACCATTTTCACTTTCAATCTTTTTTCCCATGGCTCGAGCTGCTAAAATCGTTTCTTTCGCTAATGCTTGTCGGATAGCTGACGCTAGATTTTCAGCACTCAGCTTTTTCTTAGGGATAGGTTTTGGGCCTAGTCCGAGTTCAAAAACGCGCTGACCCCAGGCAAATTGATCAAGTCCGTGAGGAATAATAATGCTGGGTATGCCAGCTCTAAACCCTGCTGCGGTTGTACCTGCTCCGCCATGATGAATAGCGGCAGCCATTTGGGGCAATAACCATGCGTGAGGCGCAGACTCGAGCATAAAAATGTTTTCGGGAAGGCTCTCTAGTTTGCTCATGCCTTGCCAACCCGTTGCTAAAATACCTCGTTGCCCTGTAACTCGCAGGGCTTCTATGACCAAGCTCGTCATTTTTGTAGCGGTACTTGGGTCACCTATACTCCCAAAGCCTGCATAAATAGGGGCTGGACCCTGATCTAAAAACGTTTTTAAGTCTTTTGGAGGCTGCCAACCTTCTGCTTCATCCAAAAACCAGTAGCCTGTGTTATGCACATGCTCTGGCCAATCGACTGGTCTGGCAAAGACATAATTACTGCAAGAAATAAGCGTTGGTTGACTAGCACTTTGCTGGTTCTTGAAGGGTTTTGTAAAAGGCTTAGGTAGAGTGGCAAACGTTTCCTTCCAAAATTTTTTGACGGGACTTTTAGAGGTTTGCCAAAGGACTTGCTCAAAAAGCTTGTGGCTTAGAACATTTGCCTGTTTGCCAAGTCGCAGATTATAAAAAACTAGGGCTGGATAATCTTTTGTAGGCGTCATGGGAAAGGGGGAAGCAAGAATGCTGGGGATTTTGAGTATTTGGGCGGCAAAATAACCAATCGTTGCGCCAGGATGGTAAATAATGGCATCTGAACCCTGACAGGCTGCAAAATAATCTTTTTGCATTTCAAATGCAAAGCTTTGGAGGGTCTTAAAACTTCTTAAAATCCTAAGAGGGCTATCTGCTGCCGTTGCTGACTTTAGCTCAGGATTAGCTGCAAATTGAGTAACATCACCTTGAATAGGATGAAACTCGAGCCCATAGTCTTGGACTAACGAAGCAAAGTTTTCTGCGGCAGCGAGTTTGATGTGATAGCCCGCTCTTTTCAAGGCTACGCCTAGCGCAATAAAGGGTTGTGTATCTCCTCGACTACCCGCAGCCAGTAATGTAATGAGCATCTTACTCCTTTAATAAGTTAATCTAACTAACTTTTAGGTCATAAACTTAGTTTCGAAATCGCTGTACTAACTTTGCCATGATGTGCTCAAGCTGCTGAGCCTCTTCCTGACTCAAGGCATCACGAATAAACTCAGTATAATTTGTAAGTGCCTGTTGTTTTGCCTCGATAAGCTCTTCACCTGTGGGCGTTAAGTTTAAATGTGAGACCCGTTTATCTTCCATCGAGGGGGTTTTGACGACGTAGCCCTGGCGAAGCAATTTATTGATAGCTGCTGTTACAGAGGCTTTGCTAATGCCTAAAGCGTCAGCAAGTTCGCTTAGGGTAGGGTGATGGAGTCTGTAAATAGCTTCTATATAAGCTGCCTGACTAGCTGTAAAGTTTAATGAACTTCCAACTTCCGCTAAAATGTTTTTGAACGAGCTATCTAAAGTACGAATAAATTCTTCTAATGTTTTTTGCATAAGTTAGTTAATCTAACTAACTATAAAGATTTAAAGATGACTTGTCAATCATTAAAGGGACATCCCTATCGGGATACTAGTGAAGGTTAGAACCCCGATAGGGATATAAAATAAAGCAATAAACCGCTATTTTGAAAAATTAGACTGAAAAAACTTGTTTGCCTGCCACAAACGTTTTAACTGGCCAGCCTTTTAAACTTTGACCTGACCAGGGGCTAAATTTGGCTTTACTTTTAAACATTTTAGGATTTACGGTTTTCTCGCCTTTTAAATCTAGCAAAACCAGATCAGCAGCTTTACCAGCTTCTAAGGTTGGTGCATCCCACTTCATGACCTTGGCGGGGCCAACCGTTAAAAGCTCAATAAGCTTGCTTAAACTCAAATAGCCTTTTTCAACTAAGTCTGTGTAAAGCAGCGGAAAGGTCACTTCAATATTAGGAATGCCAAAGGGTGCTTGCAACAAGTCCTGATCTTTTTCGGCCTGAGTGTGAGGGGCATGGTCGGTGCCTATGGAGTCAACGACGCCTTTGGCAATAACTTCTCGCAAATAAGCGACATCAGCAGCAGTGCGCAGAGGTGGAGCGACTTTGTAGATGGAATCAAACGATTCAAATACTGAGTCAGCTAGGGTGAGATGATGAGGCGTGACTTCGGCAGTGATATTGCCGTATCCCTGAGCCTTAAACCACTCGATGACTTGCATACCACGCTGGCTCGAGACATGAGCTATATGTACCCTTGCACCCGTCATAGCCGCAATTTCGCAGTCTCTAAAAATCATAATGGCTTCAGCCGAAATGGGATTGCCTGGCAGACCCAAACGCTGAGAGACCAAACCTTCATTCATGACGCCACTCTGACGCAAGCTAGGGTCTTCGGAATGGGTTTGAATAATCAGATCAAGTTCTCTGGCATATTCGCAGGCGCGGCGCATCAGGTGAGAATCTTGTACCGGGATGCCGTCATCGGTAATCATGACAGCGCCGGCTTTTTTAAGGGCAGCAAAGTCGGTTAGGGTTTCGCCTTTCAGCCCATGACTTAAGGAAGCCGAGGGAAATAACCTTGCTTGCCCAATTTTTGCGGCTTTTGCTACAAGATCAGCGACAATGCCCGCTTCATCTACGGTTGGTTTGGTATTGGCCATACTTACCACTGAGCCAAAGCCGCCAGCGGCAGCAGCGGCTAAACCTGTTGCTAAATCCTCTTTAACTTCTTGCCCAGGCTCACGAAGATGGGCATGCAGGTCGATAAAAGCAGGGCACAAGGTTAAACCTGAAGCATCGATGGTTTCATCGACACTCCCTGAAAGATTGCTGCCTTCAATGAGACCATTTTTGATATATAAATCGGCTGTGCCGTAGTCTTTGGTTGCGTCAAGTAAATGTGCATTTTTAATGACAGTTCTCATGGATCTCCTTTTATCTTTTTCCGACGAGTAGGGTATATAAGACCGCCATTCGAATGGGCACGCCATTGGCAACTTGTTTTTCTATAACGCTGCGTTCACTGTCAGCAAGCTCACCTGAGATTTCCACATCACGGTTCATGGGGCCAGGGTGCATGACGAGCGCGTCTGAGTGGGCATGTTTCATGACCTGTTCGGTTACTTGATAGCGCTCCTGATATTCGGCAATGCTGGGTAGTAAGCCAGAGGTCATGCGCTCACTTTGCAAGCGAAGTGCCATGACCGCGTGCGCACCTTCGGCAGCTTCGTAAACGTTGTGACTGAGACTGACATTTTTGAATTGCTCAAATTCTTGAGGGAGTAAGGTTGCAGGGCCACAAAGGCTAACCTCACCTCCTAGGAGCGTCCAGAGTTCTATATTGCTACGGGCGACCCTCGAGTGCATGACATCGCCCATAATGGCAAGACGCTTGCCCTCAAAGCTGTCAAAGTTAGGAAAGTTCTTTTTAAAGGTATAAGCATCTAAAAGTGCCTGAGTCGGGTGAGCACGCCGACCATCGCCAGCATTGACAATGACGGCATCTGTCCACTTGCTGAGCTGATAAGGCACACCTGAGGCAGCGTGACGTACCACATAGACATCACTTTGCATCTGGTCGATGGTGCGCAAGGTATCTTTCATCGATTCGCCTTTTGATAGGCTGCTGGCCCCTGCGGCAAACGAAAGCACATCGGCACTTTGCGCTCTGGCGGCGCGCTCAAAACTCAGGCGGGTACGGGTGCTGTTTTCAAAAAAGAGGGTGCCGACGGTGAAGCCTTGCAGAGCTGGCACACGCTTAATGGTGCGCTCGAGCACCTGCGCCATGACATCGGTCGTGTCAAAGAGAGCATGAACCTCTTGAAGTGACCAGTCCTTAAAATCAAACAGATGTTTTTTCTTAACCAGGCTTTCAGTTGAATTGGCAGGTGGTGTAAGGCTAACAGGTTTGCTGCCGGCAATCATTGCGCCAACTCCCAGAGTTCTACGCCTTCTTCGCCATCAATACTTTCAAGTTTTACCTTAATCACTTCAGAGGAACTAGTCGGGATGTTTTTACCTACATAATCTGCCCGAATCGGCAACTCACGGTGACCCCGATCAACCAAAACCGCATACTGAATAACCCCAGGCCGACCCATATCAATAAGCGCATCAAGCGCAGCCCTGGCAGTGCGCCCAGTGTAGAGAACATCATCTACCAAAATAATGCGCATACCATGTACATCAAAGGGAACCTCAGTACGCTTAACCA
>JAHEBB010000004.1 GCA_024642575.1 Trueperaceae bacterium
AAAGTACACCTTCGAAGATAGATATTTGATGATGAAGTTTTTTGGCTTCAGTCAATCATAGCTAGTACATCTTTAGGAATAATCTTTTCTTTAAACCAGAGAATTTTTGCCATAACATTTTCGACCTTAACCCCAGCTTTCTCAAGATTTAGTTTCTGTGAAATAGCAAGGATTAAATTATTTACCCCAGACTTTGCCACTTGAGCAAATTTCTTTTTTAGATATTCGGGTCGCCAGTAACCAACAATCTCAAAGACAAAATCACGTCCATCGGGGTGAACCAGCCGAAAATCTGGCACCATCACACTTCCAGGAATGGGTAAAAGGTTTACTTCACGCTCTAAAACCCAATCAGTTTTGGTCGCTTCCCAGCGTTTGGCAAAGGCTTCTTCAACCATACTGTCATAGGCTTTACCCTTTTTATAATGCGAAACCAGTCCACAGTTAGAGTCAAGACTAAACCGAGCTGCTGATGGGGTACCGTCATAAAGCTGTCTAGGAATGAGATTCGCTTCCATGCTCCATTTAGAAACATTTAAGAGAGCAGGTAAAAACTTGGCAATGTCAGTACCATAGCGGGTACTGCTTCCAAAAACGCTGGCTGGGCCGTCAATTGTCACGCTAAAGCCGTGGTCAACATCCCCCTCGATATAAGACATCAGCCCAAAAAGTTTGAGGTAGCGAAAAAGCTGCTTGTACTCGCCGGGCACATTGCGGTGTGCATGAATCACAATTTCTTTAGCGCGGTACAAAATTCCTTGAACTTGCGACAGGTTGTAGCGGTGTATGAGCGCTTCGGCACTGGGCGGGTCATACATGGTCAAGATGGCATTCTCTTTTAAATCGGCGTAAAGACCCTCTTGCACTTGTGTGACATCGACATCTTTATTTAACTCTTCACTTAGCACCGCTGCCAGACCTGAGAACAAACTTTCGGTGGTTTGCACCGAGGGAATATGTTTGGCAGATAGCGAAAAGATACGCTCACGTAGAAGTTCAGGCTCGAGCGGGCTTACGGTTTCAAAGGTACAAAAACCATTTGTCAGCAAATGTGCCAGGCCCCGTTTAACACGGTAATTGGTGGCTTCGCCTTCTAAAACCAATAGACTTTCATCTAGCTCTGCACGTTTTTTCCCCCGACAGGTAGCAAAGAGATCAATAATTTCAGAAGCAAGCTCGAGGTTCTTTTTCTCTGGCTCGAGCCTCTTAGGTACAACTTCCTCTCCGTTATAGCGGTGCATCAGTAAATCGCCAGGAAGCATGGTTCTATTATGCCTTTAAATTCGCAAAGCTTTGGTTTTGCTCTCTTAACCCTCTCACACCAGAGAATCTTGCATTTAATGTCGGCCCTCCTACTAAGGACTGAGGCTAGAAAATTGGTAAACGCGTACTTTGAAGTAATCCTGTAGTTTGAAAGAGGCCAGTTTATGATCCCAGCAGAAAATGAAGGTAAACGCCATCTCGCTCTTGCTAAAAGTATTGGTTGGGCAAGCATTCTTGCTTTATCCCTTCTCATTGCCCTAGTCTCGAGCCGTTACTTTAGCCTTAACCCAGAAGTTTTCTTCCCTGAGCAAAAGACTACCTACAGCATTCACACATTTGGCCTCATGTTGCATATCACGGGGGCCATCCTTGCTCTAATCATCGGCCCTTTTCAATTTTTACCCAAGTTGCGAAAGGGGCATTTTTTAAAATTTCACCGCTTGCTTGGGCGTGTTTATCTTATAAGCGTTTTGCTAGGGGGTATAGGTGGATTTTATATGTCATTGTTTGCCTACGGAGGCCCCCCTGCCCAGTTAGGCTTTTTTGTTTTAGCAGCTTTATGGTTAATTAGCGGTTTTATGGCTTATTGGTTGATTCGCCAAAAAGATATAGAGGGGCATAAGCATTGGATGATACGAAATTTTTCGCTCACTTTTGCCGCAGTTACCTTAAGACTCTGGCTACCCTTATTCCAGCTTCTAGGTATTGACTTTGAACTTGGCTATATAATCATCGCCTGGCTTTGCTGGATACCTAATTTAGTCTTTGCAGAATGGATGATTAGGCGTGGCTCGAGCCCAAACCATTCAGAGATTAGATCCATCTAAAGGTCTTCGAAATCTAAACTTTCTTCATGATCAATCGGCGAAAAAAGCTGCGACTGTTCACTTACTGTTTCCGTAGATGAGCTTTCCGGGCGCTGGCGACGGCGTTTAGAAACATTTTCTTCCGCCGTATCTTCGGCAATCACTTCATAAAGAATGGCTAGCTTGCCTTCCCCTTTGCGCAATATGCGCCCTAACCGCTGCACGTATTCGCGAGTTGAGCCTGTCCCTGAAAGTACAATGGCAACATTGGCCTCAGGCACATCAACACCTTCGTTAAGTACCCTAGAGGTTACGACCCTTGGGTAACTACCTTCCCTAAAATTTTTTAAGATTTCATGGCGCTCTTTAACCTTACTCTGATGGGTAATCGCTGGAATGAGGAGCGCCTGAGATATGCGGTAAACGGTAGCATTATCATCGGTAAAAATGAGGATGCGGTCCGCAGCGTGCTTGGCAAGTAAATCGTAGAGAACGCGAAGCTTGGCTTCTGTGCCAAACGCAAGTTTCCGAGCTTGTCGATGTGCCAGCATTGCCGCACGACCCTCAGATGAGCGAGCACTCGCAGCTACAAATTTCTGCCAGCCGTTTAGCGAACCTAAAAAGATACCCGACTTTTGCAAAAACTCGTTGCGCTGGCGTATACAACTGTCATACTCAGTTCGCTCCTCGTTTGAGAGGCTAACTTTGATCTGCCTGATTTCATGGTCAGATAAAGCGCCACCCGCCAAATCTTCAGGATTTTTGCGGTAAACAATGGGGCCAATCAAACTGGTCAAGTCATCATGTTTACCATCACTGCGCTCAGGAGTAGCCGTTAAACCTAGACGATAAGGTGCAAGCGAATAGTCAGCTATACTGCGCACAAAATCACCTGGCAAATGATGGCATTCATCAAAAATAAGCATGGCGTAGCGGTTGCCTATGCGCTCGGCGTGAATCGCGGCACTGTCATAGGTTGCCACTAAAATCTGGCTTTCATCCTTTGAGCCGCCACCCAAAAGCCCCAAATCCGCTTCGGGGAAGGCTGCCTCAAGATTTGCGTACCACTGATGCATAAGGTCTAAAGTAGGTACGACAATCAGCGTGCTGCGCGGTGTTTCTTGAATAGCAAGTTGGGCAACATAGGTCTTCCCTGCCCCAGTTGGCAGCACCACCACACCTTGGCGACCTGCTTTTTTCCAGGACTCGAGTGCTTCTTGCTGGTGAATAAAAGGTTTTGGTCCAGCATCCGTTTTTAGCTCGAGCTCTTTAAACGCTTTTGCAGCGTCCTGAATATCTGTACCTTCACGGCGCATTGACTCAATAAAACGCCGATACTGCCGCGCCGGAATGCGAAACTTTTCTATTCGGTCATCCCAGGTCACAAACTCGAGCCATGCTTTACCCTGAGGCGGCGGATGCAAAATTAGGGTGCCTCTATCAAAACTAAGCGTACTAGTGCGGCTGCGGTAAGACATTTACTTGTTTCTAGTCTAACGCGATTAAAAGTAGGAAAGAGTCAATCAAAAGCTTAAGGCTAAACGTTGGTGGTTTATTATTACCTGTGATTCATTCATCATTTCGGCAAATGTGGCAGTCAATAGCCATGCTTTTGCGAATAACGCCTTAATGAGCCCAAAACATAAAAAAAGACCCTCCCGATGGGAAGGTTTCAAGGGGGGAAAATGAAGGAAGTTTTAATTGGTTATGGGTACTGCAAACGTTTCGCCAGAAGTTAAAAAGCGCAGCACATAGTCATCATGTTTACGACATTGCGCCTCAAAATAACCTTCTTCGTCTAACCTAATTACGGAATCTAAACTAGATAAGACATGGTGCTGTAAAAGGGTTACGTCTTGATTTTTAGCCTGGGTCATTTTGGCATGCATCAAACGACCTTTAATAATTAAAGCGTCAACACTATCAATACTTTCAACATCTAAAGTGTAATCTTCAAAAGCATAGGTTTTCTTGTCTTGATGATTTAGGTTTTTCTCAAACACATCTGTTGACATAGCTTGATCCTTTACAGCTTTAGATTTTTGACTAACTGTTTGTAGGATAGACTATAATCTCTTACAAAAGCCTTACAGAAAATTCACATCTTGTTTTAAGGCTTTTGCCAGTCTGCGTTTGTAGTCAGTTCTTGAAATTTCTCGGGTTCCAAACTGCGCAATATGGGGGTTACTAAATTGCACATCAAATAGACTAAACCCTTGCTTATTCAAATGCTCAATCAGTTTTATGAGAGCCACCTTACTGGCATCTGTCTGGCGGCTAAACATGCTTTCTCCAGCAAAAAGTCCGGCGATGCTAACACCATAAATACCCCCAACCAGCTCCCCTTCACTATAAGTCTCGAACGAATGGGCATAGCCATGATGGTGTAAATCACTGTATAGCGCAATGATATCTTCACTTATCCAGGTAGACATGCGCCCAGGGGCAGGTTCCGCACAGCCACGCATAACGGCTTCAAACTGGGTACTCATCCGAACTTCAAATTTTTCTTGTCTCAAAGTACGCTCGAGCCGCTTAGGCACGTGATAGTCATCTAACGGGATAATGGTCCTTGGATTGGGGTCATACCAGTAGATAGCATTGTCTTCTTCTGGATGCGCCATTGGAAAAAGCCCCTGACAATAGGCATTAAGTAGCGTTTGCGGGCTTATGTCCACTCCCTCACTTTATCGGATTGGCTTGCTTTAGAGCCCTTATAGATGACGTATACTTTGACCTATGAAAGCACTTGATAGCGTTCGCTGGGGCATTATTGGCTGTGGCAATGTCACTGAGGTTAAAAGTGGCCCTGGCTTGCAAAAAGCAAAACATTCGGAGCTTGTCGCTGTTATGCGCAGAACAGGCGAGCTGGCTAAAGATTATGCCCAGAGACATAAGGTTGCCCGTTGGTATGATGATGCAGAAAAGCTTATCAATGACCCAGAGGTGAATGCAGTTTATATAGCTACGCCTCCCTCGAGCCATCTTGAGTACACCGTACTAGCAGCCCAGGCAGGTAAAGCCGTTTATGTCGAAAAACCTATGGCGTTAAATCATGCTCAGTGCCAGCAAATGATTGAAGCCTGCAAGGAAGCCAATGTGCCTCTTTTTGTTGCTTATTACCGCAGAGGCTTAGACAAATTTAAGAAAATCAAGGAACTGTTAGAGCAAGGTGCGATTGGTCAAGTTAGAAGTGTAAGCCTTCAAATGTATGGTCAAGCAAGACGTTTTGACAAGGGTTTAGAACCGTGGCGCGTCCAACCTGAAACGGCTGGGGGTGGCTATTTTGTCGATTTGGCCTCCCATATGCTGGACTTTTTAGATTATGCCCTTGGCCCTATCAAAGATGCTAAAGGGTTTGCCTCTAATCAGGCTGGGCTTTATGAAGCTGAAGACATTGTCACAGCTGCCTTTTTATTTGAATCGGGTGCTCACGGAACAGGAAGCTGGTGTTTTAGTAGCTTTGAAAAACGCGACTACACCGAAATTCTGGGCAGTAAAGGTAAACTTTCTTATGTAACCTTTGATGATAGTCCTATTGTTTTAACCACAGAACAAGGTATTAGCGAATATTCGCTGCCTTACCCTGCACATGTTCAGCAGCAGCTTATTCAAACCATTGTCCATGAACTCCGTGCCGAAGGCAAAAGTCCTAGCAGTGGCGAGAGTGCGGCTAGGACCAATCGCGTTATGGACAGTTTACTTAGCAGCTATTATCAGAGCCCCAAAACCGAGTGACCTATACAAAAAAAATAATAAATTTAAGGCTATACTATTAGGCGCTGTGGAAGAGGTCTCCGGAAACTACTTAACCAATGTCTCGAGCCTGACAACCGAGGTTAATGTCGTAAGACGCCTAGCTACTGACGCCGAGCGCCTCATCTATCTCGAGGCTTTGCTTTGTGCTTATGTAACCAATGGCGTTGCCGAGAATGAGTACTTTCAGCAGCTTAGAACCTATTTTAGTAGTAAGTTTGATACCAAAGGCTTACTGCCTCGCTGGATAAAAACCTTTAAAAGTTTGCCTGCTCTCTGGGAGTATTTAAGATTTCAAGGCGCTAACCCAGAAGCGCGTAGAACCTTTATTCAAGAATCTCTTATTCCTCTAAAAGACTATCTTCTTGCTTCAGAGAACCTTAGTAAAAAGCCTGCTTCTCCAAACGAGAGTCATTCTGATAATGCCGACGTACCTCAAACTATGTGGACAAAAGCCAAAGATGAATGTTGGGATAACCCTGACGGTGCAGCCACCATGGCCGCCATGGCGTTTGAAAGCATGCTCGAAACTACCCTGTCAGATACTGATTTTGACACAAATCACCCTGGCTACAGCGATCTTGGCCTTTATGCCCGCTATCAGGAGTTAATTAAGCGACTTGGCTTACACCCGGGCCTTCAGTCAACCGTGTCCTTTGGCTCAGTACTTGATGGTCTAGCAGAAATCGTCAGTGGACTTGATCTTTTAAGTTCTGAAATTGGTGAAAAAGCTGACGACAGGCTCACCCCCGGTCAGGCAGAGCTAACCGTCAATCTAGCTTCTGCCATTGCCGATTATTTGACTGAGACTTCAAGAGAACTTAAAGAGCTCGACTAAATTGTAAGTATCCAAAACAAGTCGTAACACGACTTTCACTTAGCACATTCCTTTTTCAAATACCGATAAGCTAAAATAGCAAAGACTAATACTGACTTACTATTTTTTAGCCGTTACTATAGACGCATGGCTGAAAGTCTATTTGGTTTAATCAATCTCTTGCCCATGCCCATCTGGCTTGGCATGCTCCTTTTTCCCAGAACGCGCTATACGCAAAAGCTGGTTATGTCTTACTGGCCCTATATGGTGCTGGGGGGAATTTATCTAGTATTTCTGCTTATATCCTTAGTCAGTTCAGAAGGCTCAGCATTTAGCTTAAGCTTTAACACCCTGCGTCAAGGCTTAACAGGTGAATGGGCTTTTTTAGCCGTGTGGATGCACCTTCTTTGCTTTGACCTTTTTACAGGCGTCTGGATTTTTAGAGATGCCAAATATTGGGGCCTAAACCCAGGCATCTTTTTGCTTGTAACGTTGTTTCTAGGCCCTTTAGGCTTAGCCAGTTACTTATTTTTTAGAGGTCGTAAAAGCAAAAATGACCCCGTAAGGACGCTTAATTAGCGTAACCTAAGACCGTTTAATTTGCTTGACGATTTCAGCAACTTTAGCCTTCGAAGCTGCCCTTACTTCTTTTAGCTCCTTTAGGCTAGGCTTTTTGCCCCGCATCGCATGAATAATAATATTTTCTGCATCTACAAAGTCATCAGCAATATCGGCAAGTTCGCCCACTATAGCTAAAGGAATGGTCGTTACGCCATTGGCATCTCCATGTAAAAGGTCACCAGGCTTAACCACAATGCCACCCACATTGACAGGAATATGAATATCTACCGTATGAAAATAGCCGTGTGAGCAAATGGCACCATCGGTAAAAACGGGAAAGCCCAGTGCCCTTACTTGATCTAAGTCTCTTGCGCTACCGCTCGAGACTAAACCCACTGCCCCAAATGCCTGATAGGTCGAGCACATGACTTCACCGAAGGTAGCTGCAACTTTGGGTTGATCAAGGTCTTGCTGCACCACGACAACCTGACCTGGCAATTCCGAAAAGCGCTCAACATGATCTTCTAACCAGCCATAGCCGCCATCTTCTTTATGAGAGGGCTGAGCCGAGCGAACAGTTACAGGGGAAGCAAACCCAACCATAGGCCGCATTTCAGGAAATTGGGAGCGTATACGCTCATTCATATAGCCAACGGTTCGTGACTGTACCTTGAAGAGTTCAATGAGGTTGCAAATTGTCGGGGTATCGTAGTTCCGAAGTTTGTCAAGTGTTGTTTGTGAAATCATAGGCTAGTATATAAAAAATGAAGCTAAGGAGTACGGATTAAGGCGTTTATCCCTAATTCTAATAACTATGAAAATAAAAACAGCAAAAACCTATCTTGTTGAAGGCATCAAATATAACTGGACCTTGGTAAAAATCGAAACCGAAAATGGCTTACATGGATGGGGCGAGGCTACCAATTGGCCCGGTTCACCTCTGATTGAAGCAGCGTGCCAGTATCTATGTGATTACATTATTGGCAAAGATGCTCGGCAAATTGACTTTATCTGGACAAAGCTCTACAAAGATTTTCACTGGCTGGGTCAGGCAGGGCCTCTTCTTAGTGCCATAAGCGCCATTGATATTGCCCTTTGGGATATTCAGGGTAAGGCTTTAGGTGTGCCTGTATATCAACTTTTAGGGGGCAAATACCGCGACAAATTACAGCTTTATGCCAATTACTGGTTTACGGGTGGCGGGCATAGCGCCAGCGATTATGCCAAGCAAGCCGAGGTTGTTGCCCAAAAAGGCTTTAGCGCTTTAAAGTTTGACCCCTTTGCTCATGTCAATTATCTTTATGGAGAAGATTTAGCCCCTGACCTCAGTCTTAATGAAAGCCAAAAACAGCGTGCATTAGCCGTAACCAAAGCGGTGCAGGATGCCGTTGGCCCCGATATTCAGATAGCCATCGAAACACACGCCATGTTAAACGGCCCAACAGCTATTGAAATGGCAAGACGGATAGAAGATTTGGGCATCAACTGCATGTGGTACGAAGAACCCGCCCCACCTGAAACCCCAGACGCTATTGCCGATATAAAAAGCCGCACGCGTTTACCGATTGCTGTTGGTGAACGTTTGCATAGTCGCTACATGTTTCGCCCCATATTAGAAAAGCAGGCCGCTGATGTACTCATGCCCGATGTAACACGTTGCGGCGGTATTTCTGAATTGCGTAAAATTGCCACCCTCGCAGAAACCTTTAATGTACCCGTTGCACCTCATAATCCTAATGGTCCTTTTTCAACCATTGCAGCCGCCCATGTTGCCACGAGCATTCCCAACTTTTTCAGGCTCGAGTTTATGCTTAACGATGTTCCCTGGCGCGACACCTGTTTAAGTCACCCTTTACCCGTTGAGAAGGGCTACTTTATCATGCCCGATAGGCCCGGGCTTGGGTTTGATGTAAACGAAGAGGTTTTGCTCGAGCACCCAGGCTTGAAACAAAAACGAAACGGATTTTATATTTAGGTAGCTTGCGAAAGCCCTTTATCTCAGCTAACCTTAGCCCTATGTCAAGTTACCAGATTCAAGAAAAGCTCGAGCGCTTGGAGCGTTTGCGCCTTATTGCCATCATTCGGCAAGATGATCTTAGTTTTGCACGTGAAACGGCTCAGGCTCTTGGGGATGCTGGCGTGCTTGTTCAAGAATTCACGCTGACAAACCCTGAAAGCCTGGACGTTATCAAACGTCTTAGCCAAGATAAAGCCTTCAATCCCTTATTTATTGGTGCAGGTTCCGTTCGAAGTTTAGCCGAGGCTAAAGCAGCAATAGAAGCTGGCGCAGAGTTTTTGGTTACGCCAATCATGCAGCTCGAGGTTATTGATTACGCTGTTAAGGCTGGTATTCCTATTTTTCCAGGTGCCTTTACGCCTACTGAAATTCATACTGCCTGGCAAGCAGGTGCCGCAGCCGTCAAGGTTTTTCCAGCGACCACGCTTGGTCCAGGCTACATTAAAGATGTACTGGCCCCTATGCCCTATTTGAAACTTGTACCCACAGGTGGGGTAAGCCTTGAAAACATTGCTAGCTTTTTAAGTAATGGAGCTTTTGCCGTAGGGATAGGGAGTCATATTTTAAATAAAACCGCCCTGGCAAAAAAAGACTGGCAAGCTCTGAGTAATCATGCGAGAGCCTTTGTTGAAGCAGCGCAAAAACCCCCAATAAGCTAATCCTCGTTCTCTGGAATGGCTTAAGAAAAGCTTCTAATACGGTATGATTGATTCGTTTGCATCTCATGGGTCAATAGCTGACGAAGGATTGATCTCAGCAATAGTTTGTTAGTCATCAATTTTAGTCGCACTAAAATGAAAATGCAGATGCCAGTATGTTTAATTAAGCGCTTAACAAAGAAAGGATTTTTATGTCTAAACCCTTAAACATAGGTATCATTGGCTGCGGCAACATTAGCAGCGCCTATCTAAAAGCCTGTAAGTTATTTCAGGCATTGCGCGTGGTCGCTGTTTCTGACTTAAATATGGAATTAGCCAGAAGCCGAGCTGCCGAATTTGAAGTGCCAAAAGCGCTCGAGGTTTCTGAGCTACTTGCAGACCCCGAAGTAGATATTGTAATTAACCTCACCATCCCTAGTGCTCACGCTGATATAAGCATTGCTGCTTTAAATGCAGGTAAATCTGTCTATTCTGAAAAACCTCTGGCTACCACTCGTGCAGATGGGCAAAGGCTGATTGACGCTGCTAAAAAATCAGGCAAACTTTTAGGCTGCGCACCCGACACCTTTTTAGGGGGTGGCATTCAGACTTGCCGCAAACTTATTGATGATGGCTGGATTGGCAAACCCTTTTCCGCAACGGCCTTTATGGTCAATCACGGCATGGAAATGTGGCATCCAAACCCTGACTTTTTCTTTCAAGCGGGAGCAGGGCCCCTGTTTGATGTAGGGGTTTATTATGTTACGGCACTGGTTAACCTCTTGGGCCCTGTTGCTAAAGTAAGTGCGCTGGCCAGTACCACCTTCCCCGAACGTACCATTACCAGTCAACCTCGGTTTGGCGAAAAAATTAAAGTTACTACCCCTACACACATTATGGGTTTACTGCAATTTGAAAATGGCTCGAGCGCGACTTTGATTAGCAGTAATGATGTCTGGGGTTCTGAGTTGCCACGCGTCGAAATTTACGGTACTGAGGGTAGCCTTTCTGTTCCAGACCCCAATACCTTTGGCGGCCCTGTCAAACTCAAGCGCGAAGGTGCTAAAGACTGGACTGAAGTACCGCTAACCCATCAATATACCGATAACAGTCGTGGTTTAGGTGCTGCTGACTTAGCCACTGCTCTGGGTTCAGGTCGTAAGGTTAGAGCCAGTGGTGAATTTGCTTTTCATGTTTTAGATGTCATGGAAACACTGCTTGAAGCAAGCGAAAAACAAAGCTGGCTCGAAGTAAAAAGTACCTGCGAACGCCCTGCACCTTTTCCCCTTGGTATGACCATGGGCATTTTGGATAGTTAGGAGCATCATGTCACAGATTCCAAATCTCGCCGTACAACTTTATAGCCTGCGCAATCTCGATTTACCCTTTGATACCATTCTTAGCGAAGTTGCCAAAGCTGGTTTTTCAGGCGTGGAAACCGTAGGTAATCACAACCTGACAAGTGCTGAAATGAACGCGCTTCTAAAAAAACATAATCTAGTGATTTGCTCGAGCCACATTGCTTTAACTTCTTTAGAGTCTGACTTTGATAATGTTTGCGCCTTTCATAAAGATGTTGGTAATAGCACCCTCATTGTTCCCTGGATTGCCCCTGATGCACGCAGTAACGACGCTGATGGTTGGAAAACGCTTGGAAAAAAACTTGCTGGCTTAAGCAAAAAATGCCAGGACAAAAGTTTTCGCTTGCTTTACCATAACCATGATTTCGAAATGGCTGAATACGATAATAAGCTTGCTATTGACTGGCTCTTTGAAGGTGCTAAAGGAAGTGGTTTAGGCTTTGAACCTGATATTGCCTGGATTGTTCGGGGCAATAAGAACCCTTTAAACGTCTTAAAACACTATCAAGGAAACTGCCCTAGAGCCCACGTGAAAGACCTTGCTGCTAAGGGGGAAAATCTTGACGAAGACGGCTGGGCGCATGTCGGCCACGGAACCCTCAACTGGCAAGAGCTATTACCTGCAGCCAGAGCCGCTGGCGCTGAGTGGTTCGTAGTAGAACACGATAATCCTAAAAACCCCGTGAAGTTCTTACAGGAAAGTGCCGCATATTTAAGAACTGCTCTGTAAATTTAACCAAAATAAAAAGACGCAGATTTTACATCTGCGTCTTTTTTTGTTAACGATAAAACAAATCTAAACGCGCACTCTTCTGCGCTCTGAACGTTCTGCCCTTTCAGCTTTGGGCGTTTGCTTACTAAAGACTCGAGTCACTTCAAAAAGACCTACTGGTGTTTTTTCGCTACTGGCAATTCGCGCTCCTTCACTCAGGGCAGTTTTCTCATCCTGGTGAAAAACTGTAAAACGAGTACCAGGTTTTAAAATGACATAAAAACCTGGCTTTGGAAAAACTTTATCAGGTTTTTCAGTCGCCGCATCACGGATATCTCTTGCCATACAATTTTGTTTGTAGCTCAGCAAGACTCTATGTTTATTGTCATGATTAATTATGTACGTTTCTGTATGGTTATAATTAAAAAAAGGCTCGACGTGTTTAACAACGCCACTAGCAGAAACGATAGCAACGAGATAATTAGGCATATTGGGTTTGGCGTGGGGGCGTTTATTCATAATTTTAATGTCTCGACTTCACTTTCGTCTCAGGTTTCTAGAGAACGTAAGGAACGGGTACCTGTACTGTACTTGCTTTATTAAGGAGTTTCAAGTGAAATAACTTAAATTGTACCGTAACTTATGCATCCATCTTAATTATTTCACATATTCTTTGCTCAAGGCTAGTCCTGATAGCAGTTTAAAGTGATTCAGGCTCTAAGTATTAATTTTCTACCAACTTAGCAGAAAGTAGTTCTTGCTCAAAAAAGCCAAGTAAGAAATCCGAAAGTAAGCAAGTTTTAGGCTATGCTTGAGGTGTAGTTTCTTGAAGCCGAAAGATATCCGTCGTCTACTCGCTGACGCTCGAGAAAGAAAGCAAAACCTGATGGCCAGAAATATAAAAATCGACTGGCCTAAAAGTGTGTTTTTGGTCAGTGAAACGACCTTCAATTATCTTGAAGCTTATTTTGAAGCCACACAAGATACCTTTGCACTGCGCTATGAAAGCCCCAGTCAAATCTGGTATCTGTTTGATGTTCGGCTACTGATCGACGGTACTATGCCAGAAGAAAGCCCGCCTGATCTGGCTGTTGTTCTAGAGTCAAATCGACGTTGGTAACTTTTTGAAGGTTAAGCAGCAAAGAAAACCTATCCTGGGTTAAGCTAGGTTCATGCCTGTACATAGCTTTCAAATCGGTAATCTTGACTGTGCTATCTTGTCGGATAACAGCAGTACATCTAAGTTAAGAGATTTATTTCCAGCTGTTCCCGAGCTCGAGTTTCAAAAGGCCAAAACGACCTTAAATCTACCCGAGCAAATAACTGTTGGCTACAACTGTCTTTATCTTAAGCAAAATAACCAGCATATTCTGGTAGATACAGGAACAGGCCAAGGTCAGCTCTTGACCAGTCTTAAGGAGATTGGGCTCAGCGCTGAAGACCTTGATATCATTATTTTGACGCATGGTGACCGCGATCATATTGGGGGCGTTTTAGATTTTCCCAATGCCCGATTTATACTTTCACAAAAAATGTTTGAATCCTGGAGCCAAAGCGAAAAACAAGAGCAAATGGTTGAAGAGTTTATCGGCTTGTTTCGTCGTTCTCTAGATGCCCAAGAGCTCGAGCTAAGGGCCAAAGGCCGACGCAAGTTTTACCTTGAGATGCTACCCGCCATTCAAGATCGTCTAAACCCAGTTAGCTTTGAACAGGAATTTCTACCTGGCATTAAACTCGTAGACGCGACAGGTCACCGCAGTGACCACAGCGCCCTTGAAATAAACTCTCAAAGTCAAACGCTTTTACATATAGTAGATAGCATTCGTCATCCTTTACAGATTAAGTATGACTGGGCATCGTTTATAGATTCTTACCCAAGTGAGCTAATCACAAGCAATAAGCGTCTGGTAACGCGTGCCCTTACATCAAATGCCTTAATTTTCAGTAGCCATCTCACTTTCCCTGGACTAGCGAGGTTAAACACATCTCCAGCGGGGCTCGAGTGGCACTGGCTTGAATAAGCGTGTCTAGGTCTAGATTCGCTCTTACTTTTGATCTACTGAGAATAGCCTGCTTATTT
Source organism: Trueperaceae bacterium (assembly GCA_024642575.1). Classification (GTDB taxonomy): domain Bacteria; phylum Deinococcota; class Deinococci; order Deinococcales; family Trueperaceae; genus JAHEBB01. Next base: position 14,012 of record JAHEBB010000004.1, read on the forward strand.
AAGCCTCTTAAAATCTCAATGCCTTTATGCTTAATTAGTACCTTATGACCTCAATTTGGCTTGTCACCTCTCTCGTCATTTTTGTCGCTAGTTTTATGCAAGGCGCGGCAGGGTTTGCATTTGCGCTCCTAGCCGTACCTTTCCTGGTTTGGACAGGGTTTAGTTTAGCTGAAGCAAGTATCATTACAGCGATAAATGCCATTGTCATAGTATCTCTAGCAGCTCACAAATTTCGCAAGCACCTGGATTGGTCTTTTCTCTGGCCTACCATTGTCCTAAGAGTTTTTAGCATTTCACTGGGTATTTTTTTCTTGAATCACCTAAATAACTTAGACCGGCATTTTATCCGCCAGATACTTGGCCTGCTATTACTCATTATCGTCATCATACAATTTACAGTAAAACCTAAAGCTAGGGATGCCCTAGCCCCTATCTGGTGGTGGCTAGCTTTTGGGCTAGCTGGTTTTCTCATGGGTTTAGTAGGGTTTGGTGGCCCTCCTAGTGTGCTTTGGGTCATGGCACATAACTGGCCGAATCTAAAAAGTCGAGCTCTGTTAACTGGCATTTACTGGACAGGCTTGCCCATTCAAATACTTCTTTTGCTGGGCTCTTTTGGCTCTGAACTTTACCAAAGCTCAGTTCTTGCCCTTAGTTTTATTCCTATTGCCCTTTTGGGAATTCTTTGTGGTCTCTGGTGGGGCGACAAACTAAACAAAGATCATCTTAAGTACGCGGCGTATAGCCTATTAAGTTTTGCTGCGCTAAGCTCATTTCTTAGTCATTAAGCACTTAAAAATTAATGTTTAACCGATTGTATTTTGAGATAAAATTTCCATTATTAACGAGTAGGTTTAGCACGTCACGCTTAAAAATAACTAAGGTTGACCAGATAATACCTGCTACTCAAAGTTGTTTGACCAGATGATACCTGCTACTCATGGTTGTTTGACCAGATAATACCTGCTGCCAATGTCCAGATACTACCTGCTATACACAAAACCTAAATCATTCTCAAAATGTTTCTTCATAAGGCTCTGCCAAACTAAAGGTACTTGACGCTAAGACAATAAAAAGCGCCAAGAAAGGAGCACAAAATGAAAAAAGTTTTAGGTATCTTAATGGTTATTGCCCTTCTCGTAGGTTCCGCCGCCAGCGCACAAAATAGTCTAAGTTTGACACAACTGGGTTCAATCCCCGTAACTTTTTATGATGGCAATCCTAGTGACGGTGGCAGTCAAGTTTCAACAGCCTTCGCTGTAAGCGTTCAAAATACCAGTATTGGTAGAAAACTTGATGTAGATGCGAATTACATAGTCTTAAATGTTGATGGAACTGAGCTTATTTTCAATACTTGGGGGGTCATTAGTACCACCGAAACACCTCTAAAAGATGTTAATGGTGGCGCAAGTTTAAGCTTAGGTGAGGTAGTGCAAGATATTTATGCCGCTGCTAATGGTGAAAAAGAACTAGCAATCTTTACAGACAGTGATGGCGTGGTAACTGGTTTCTATAGCTTCTACCCTGGTGTAATGCCTGCTATAAACCTTTTAGATGCTAGCTACACTATTCTCAAATCCTAATGTAAATCAGGTTTACCCTTAAACGCCCAAAATTACTTCTTACCAAGAAACCGAGACTCAAATCTCGGTTTCTTTTTTGGGTCGGGCAGATTATAGCTTGCTTGCCTTTAGCAGATTAACGTTTAGAGGTTACATCGCCATTGCCAGTGAATTAGTTTGGCGCTTCCTATCTCAAAAGGGTTGAGGCTGATCAGATGATACCTGCCCTATATGACCAGATGATACCTGCCCTATATGACAAAGCAATTACCCTAGAAGAATTTAAAATGACTTAGGTACTCTTGAAATCATGCAAAAGGATAAACAATGAAACAAAACCCTAAAGCGTTTGAAACTGTACAAGGCATTATAAAAGAGCGGAAAACCGAAAAGATTTTAGCCTCGCTTGACGCTCCCTTAAAAGCTGATCACAACTTAGCCAAGCTCGCCCAGGAACTGCTCGAGCTAGCTGCCTGGGCACCCTTTCATAAACCTGCCCACGAAAGCCACCGCCAAGCCGAGTTAAATTCGGTTGTTCCCTGGCGCATTTATGTCCTTGAGGCAAAGGACTGCCGTAGCTTACTTGAAACCTTAAAAAGCTGGGCAAAAGACGACCCTAAGTGGTTAGATGGTAAGATTCCCAGTTTAATTGCTGCTGCTGATTTACTTTTTCAGGTAACCTGGCTACCCAATCCAGCCAAAGCAGAAAGCGAAACCTTATTTGAAGGTGATAAAGATAATATGGAGCTTATTGCCGCTGCCTCGAGCGCCGTACAAAACCTACTCCTTGGCGCAACCGCGCGCAATCTGCCTAACTATTGGGCCAGTGGTGGACAACTCTTGCGCCCAGAGATCTTTGATTATCTAGGCATTGCCAAAGAGGAAATTGTGCTCGGGTCTATTTTTGTTTTTCCCGAAGAATCAAGAACTTTGGGCAGCGTTAAAGTAGCAACAGGCGCATGGCGGGATAAACGCGGTGAGCTTAAAGATTGGTCAAAAAAGGTAAACCTTTCTTGACTTTTCCTACGACAACTCAAAATTTAGCAAATGAGGTTTCGGTAATAATCTAAACCAAAAACACATATTATTCCAACAAAGCTTAAATACTTCAGCGCTAAGCTCGAGCCATGCAAACAGGAGACGTTTGCAAACTCAGTTAAAAACTCAAGGAGCTTCAAATGAAATCAGTTACGAAATACCTTTTAGCGCTGCTAGCCGTTTTTGGTCTTATGACGGCAAGTGCCCAGGACACCACCAGTACCGAAACGGCTCAAAAGCTGAATCTAAATGAATTAACAGGTGAGCAGCTTTTAAGTACGATTCCAGATTTTCCTAGCCGCATGGTTCGCGAATTTTTAGAATACCGTCCTTACATAAGCATCCAGCAATTCCGCCAAGAAATCGGTAAATATGTTGATGAAGCCACTATCACTGGTTACGAGCAATATGTTTATGTTCCTGTTGATGTCAACGAATCTGACGCAGCCAGCATTCAGCAAATTGCTGGTATTGATGAAACCACCGCACAAACCCTTATTGATGCAAGACCCTATGCTTCAAATGAAGCGTTTTTAGCCAAACTCGCTGAATTAGCCCCAGCGGTCGATCAGAGCATGGCACAAGGCTATCTGGCAGTTAGTCAGTAAATTAGGAAGCTCAGGCATTTCAGCCTGAGCTTTTTCAGTGATTCTTATGACTCAGCAAACTATCCTTCAGCGTATGCGCATTGCGCTCCTGGCGCTCTCAGCTTTTATCTTTTTTGGAACCGTATTTGAACTCATTTTGACAGAGCATTATAAAACCACTACCCAATTCATCCCTTTTGTGCTTTCAGGTTTAGGGTTTTTGTCCGTGTTAGCGGTACTCATCCGTCCTAATCGCTGGACACTTCGAGTCATGCGCTGGCTTATGCTTATTATCATTTTAGGAAGCCTATTTGGTATCTGGGAACATCTGGAAGGTAACTTTGCGTTTCAGTTTGAAATGCGCCCCAGCGCAACCTTAAAAGATGTGTTCTGGAAAGCGCTAAAAGGCGCAGCTCCTCTGGTGGCCCCTGGAATCTTAGCTTTTTCTGGTCTCATGGCTTTAATTGCCACTTATTTTCATCCTGCGATCGTAGAAAGCCAGCAAACCGCTCCTTCATTTGACATGGCTCCTTCGAATTAATAAATTCATTGGACATCAGCAATCATGGTAATTCCGACATCGGTTGAAGCGCAACAGGCAAAACTTCAGCAGTATAAAAAAGATGGAACTAACGCCTTAACGCTAGTTCCATCTTTTTTATCTGGTTTTTGACTTAAGTAAAGGTTTTGCCGTTTGCTACTGTATGAGGCGCAATCACGGCTCCTTCTTCAACACTACAATCTGTCAGGTGGCTATAAGCAGCGATACGCGCTGCTTCTGCTACCTTGGTCTTCCCTCTTAGAATGACGCCAGGCTCGAGCACGACATCACGGCCAATCTCAACCGTATCAGCAATAAAAGTTGATTCTGGGCTGGTCATAGTTACGCCTGAAAGTAGCCACTTTTCCCGAATGCGGTTTTGCAAAATACCATCAATATGCGCCAAATGCTTGCGGTCATTTACCCCTAAAACTTCTTCTTCATCTTGAATCAGATAAGTTCTGACATTTTGCCCATCTTGCAAATAAAGCAAGGGAACATCGGTAACGTAGTATTCCCCGCTTTTGTTGTTATTGGTTAGGCGTTTGGTCTTGGCAAAAACACTACTATCAAAGACATAAAGCCCAGGATTGACTTCGGTCATTTTGCGCTGTTCTGGACTGGCATCTTTTTCTTCGATGATGGCCTCGAGCTTACCCTCATGATCACGAATAATCCGCCCCATACCAAAAGGGTCACTAAACTGACAAGTACCCACCGTCATGCCAGCCTGACCCCCTTGGGTTGCCAGGAGTTGCTCGAGCGTTTCAGTTCTTAAAAGGGGGCCATCCCCATTAAGTACTAGAACATCACCCTCATAGCCCTGCAAAGCTTCGCCAGCCGTCATAAGCGCATGACCGGTTCCTAAAATTTCTTTTTGCAGAACAAAGCTTAAATCATAATGGCTCAGTCTTTGTTTAACCAAATCTGCGCCATGCCCTATGACCACGACAATTTTTTCAGGCTTAAGCGGCAGCACAGCACGTATTACCTGCTCAACCAGCGGGCGACCTGCGGCTTCATGAAGCACTTTAGGCAAGCTTGATTTCATACGGGTACCTAAACCCGCAGCAAAAATCACGGTTGCAAAGGCCATTTATCTACCTCTAGCCTTACGGCTAAGGCGTTCTTTTCTGGCATCACGGTCAGGATCCATGACGAGCAAAATATAGAGCGCAATCAAAACGATAACAATGCTCACGATTTGGGTTAGGGTAAAGATACCAATACCCGCTGAATCATTGACATAGACACTCCAGGGTAAGGGGTTATCGCGGAAGGTTTCTTCGAGTACGCTGCGAAGAACCGAATACCATAAAATCATGGTCCAAAAAACAAAGCCTGGGGTTCGGCTACGTCTAAGCGCCCAAATTACAATAAAAAGTAAAATAAAGCCCACAACAATGCCATAAAAGGGCGTGTTATGAACCATACAAGGCTCCCCTGTGGGTACAGCGCTGCAAGCAGGTGGCGCATAAGACCAAAGGTTAGAGCCAAAGATAAAGCGGCCAAAAGCACCCCAGGTTTCTGTTCCTGGTTCTGGCCAGTGAAATCCAATAGGCCAAGTGGTTAAGCGACCACCCGTGTCAGTTCCATTAAAAAAGTTACCCAAACGTCCACCCATAATGCCCAGCGGAGAAACAATGGACATGACGTCTAAGTAAGCCCACATGTTGAGCTTATGAATGCGGCAATAAATCCAGGTAGCCAGCACAATGCCAATAAAACCACCATGAATGCTAATTCCCCCTTGCCAGATTTTCAAGGCGTCTATGGGATTGCCTCCAGGGCCAAAAAAGGCACTCGGGCTTGTCAGGACATAAACCAACCTTGCACCAATGATGCCGGCAATCACCAAATAAACAGCCATATCCAAAAGTTTCTCAGGGTCAAGACCGCGCTCTTCGGCGAGTCGGGTTGCCCAGATACTACCGATAAGTACACCTAACGCAATAAAAAAACCATACCAGCGAATGGCGAGGGGCCCAAGTTGAAGCATTATGGGGTCCATAGAAAAAACTCCTTCATATTAAACAAATATCAATCAAAGCTTCTAGAGTATATCCTTAAGCCCTTACAGCAGGCGTGGAAAAACAACAATACCAATAGCAATAAGCAAGAGTATTTTGACAAAGATACCGCCTAAGGTCCCTAGAAATACACCCCAGGCAGCCCTTAATGCTTCGTTTAGCTGTCTACCTGAAACAATTTCTGCCACGATAGCCCCAAGAATTGCCCCCACTAAAAAGCCAAAAGGGGGAAAGAAAAAGAGCCCAATGACTGAGCCAATAACACTCCCCCAAACGCCAGCCGTACTAGCTCCAAAACCTTTAGCCCCCACAACGCCTGCTAGATAGTCCAAAACTACGGCAAGCGCTGCCAGTAAAGCAACAATAATTACTTGTGTCACGGTAATAACTTTAAAAGACAACATCCAGGCTGCAATGATTGCACCTAAAGCTGCAATGGGCACGCCAGGAAGCACAGGTAAAATAAGTCCTGCAAAGGCAACGATATAAGCCACCAGGAATACTGTGAAAGCAAACCAGACCACGACTCGAGCCTAGCAAATTTATACCTTCAGAACTGTCTTAGATTAAGCAGACTCCATCGGGCGAGCGAGCGCGTTTCAACGCAACTTGCATCCCTTGGCATAATCGTCTATACTTACCATTTGGCTATCTAGCCAGTATTTTGTCTTTATAGATTATTTTTTGAAACTATGACCCCTAGGGTCGGAGGTAAGTAAATGTTTGCAGTAATTCAAAGTGGCGGTAAGCAGTACCGCGTATCAGAAGGCGACGTTGTCAGGCTCGAGCTTTTAAAAGCCGAACCCGGCGATAGCGTTGAGCTTCCCGTTGTTATGCTAGGTGGCGACAATCCTAAAATTGGTACACCCCTTGTTGCTGGTGTAAGTGTTAAAGCTGAAGTTGTAGAGCACGGTAAAGACAAAAAAATCTACATCAATAAGTTTAAAGCCAAGTCAAATTATCGCCGCCGCACAGGTCATCGCCAAAACTATACCGCGGTACGCATTACCGAAATTGCTTCTTAAGGAGATTCATCATGGCACATAAAAAAGGTGTAGGTAGTTCAAAAAACGGTCGTGATAGCCACTCTAAGCGTTTGGGTGTTAAGCGTTTTGACGGCGAAGAAGTCTTAGCAGGTAATATCCTGGTTCGCCAACGTGGCACCAAATTCAAGCCCGGTTTTAACGTAGGTAAAGGTAGGGACTTTACCCTTTTTGCCCTGCGTGACGGTGTTGTTCGCTTTCAAGATAAAGGCACAAAAGGTCGCTTCATCACCGTTGAAGAATCCGCTAGCGCCGCTATTTCGGCAGATTAAGTTTTTATAAGATGAAGACGCGGGCACTTGCTTGGCTCGCGTTTTTTCTTTTGTAATACCCATGTAGTACCAAGCTAAGGATGCCCAAAACTCACTAAAGCACAGTAAAAGCAAATCTTTTTCACAAGTTTTCAACAAAATTAAGGAGTTATGTCAGCTTAGAGCTGGCAAAGATATATGGCTTTTCGAGATGTCATTGACATAGTAGCTCAAGGCGGTAAAGGCGGCGATGGGGGCATGTCTTTTTTGCGCCTTAAATATATGCCCAAAGGTGGACCAGACGGAGGTCACGGCGGCAAGGGTGGTTCTGTTTATATAGAGGCCATTGATGACGTCACCTCTTTAGATCGACTGGTTGGCAAACGCTTTTATAAAGGCGGTACCGGCGGTCAAGGTGAAGGGCGCAACAAAGCCGGTAAAGACGGTGAAGACCTACTCATTCAAGTACCTATTGGCACAACCGCTATTGACACTGAGACAGGCGACGTTTTAGCAGACTTGCTCGAGCTTGGACAGCGCGAAACCTTGGCTCAAGGTGGTCTTGGCGGTCGTGGGAATGCTTCATTTGCCAATTCAACCAGGCAAGCACCGCATTTTTCAGAGATGGGGGTTCCTGGCGAACAAAAGAGTGTCAGGCTCGAGCTGCGCATGATTGCCGATGTCGGACTGGTTGGCTACCCCAATGCTGGTAAGTCAAGCCTTCTGGCTGTTTTATCTAACGCTAAACCTGAAATTGCGGCCTATCCGTTTACCACGCTAAGCCCCAATCTGGGGGTAATCGAGCGAGGGCATGAGCGCTTTACTATGGCAGACATTCCAGGAATTATAGAAGATGCCCATATGGGTAAGGGCTTAGGGCTCGAGTTTCTCAGACATATCTCAAGAACAAGATTATTGGTTTATGTCCTTGACATTGCCGAAGAACCTGTTGATACCTTTAAGTCCTTGCAGCACGAACTTAAAGCCTATGATTCTCTGCTTTTAGATCGTAGTAGCCTAATTGTTTTAAACAAAATCGACCTTGCCGCTCCTCACGAAGTTCAAATGGCCACTAATGATTTAAGCCTCTTTGGTTTACCCGTAATTGCCATTTCTGCCGAAGAAAAGCGCAATCTGGATGATTTAAAAGACGTACTTTTTAGCCTTTTACCAGAGAAGTCCGCGCTCGAGCCTTTAGCAAAATTGCCTAAACAAGTTAACTACCAACCCCTTACGGTTAAGCGCAATTTGAGCGGTGAAGCCTGGATTGTAACAGGCACCGAGCTCGAGGCAATTGTTTCAAGGTTTGACGCCAAAATCCCAGATGCCGTGAATTACTTGCAGCACTTTTTTAAACAGACGGGCATTTACAAGAAACTCAAAAAGGCGGGTGCCCAAGACGGTGAGGATGTCGTGATAGCAGGCGCAATTTTTGAATACTTTGATGAAGAAAAAGCTAAGGAAGAGTCGTCATAAACCTAACATTATGCTGTATGATTCTGAAGTACACTAACTGCGGTGTTGATTTTTCAAGACCAGACCGCGCCAGAAATCTAAAGATCAGGTTATAGTTTGCTCAAGGTAGCAGGCTTACGTTTTAGCTAAGAGTTCGGAGAGCATCTTGCAAAAAAACCTTTTCCCGATTAACAGTCCTTGTAGTAGAAGCAGTCTTAGCAGCTACTGTGATCGCGTTAAGCAAATGGTTTCAGAAAAACGCTTTGAGCACATCGAACGCGTCACCATTTTGGCAGAGCTTATAGCAAGAGCCAATGATTTTTCGGAAGATGAAATTCGGGCCACCAGTTTAGCAGCCATTTTGCACGACTCAGCCAGAGACTTGAGCCCTGAACGCATGTTTGAACTAGCACCCCCTCAAACCGAGCTCGAGCAAAAACACCCTTTATCGGTTCATGGCAAAGCAGGCCGAGTTTTAGCTCAGTGCTGGGGCGTAACCGATGAGCGTGTGCTTGACGCGATAGAAGGTCATGTCTTTGGGGTTTCTCATAACAATAAGGTTGGTATGGCTGTTTATATTGCAGATGTTTCAGAACCTGGTCGCGGTGTTAATAATGACATTCGTGAATTAGCTATGTCTAACCTTTTTAGAGCATACCAGCGTGCCGTTGATTCCAAGGTGCGGTATCTCGAGTCAAAAGGCAAACCTGTCCACCCCAACACATTGCGCGTCTACAAGGAGATATGTGAACTCACGTAGAGTTTTAAGGCGTGCGAGGTTTTTACAGTTTGCAGGCATTATTATTGCAGTTCTGGGTCTTGTTGGTTATTGGATTAACCGAGATGTACCTAAAGCAGAACTAACTGAAGAACAGCGTACCCTTCTAGGTCTAGAAAAAAACGAATTTCATGCCAGCTTTTTAGTTGCGGGTAAAGATATTTGGTACGAGCCTGGAAAAAGTAAACCTGTCTACGGCAAAAATGGTCAAATTATCCGCTGGATTTACTCGGGTAAAAAATTTGCAGATGGGACCAATACCGATACTATTCTCTATGTCAATATTCAGGGTAATGATGTTACGATGATTGGCATACCCAGAGACCTTTATTTGCCCAATTGGCAAACCAAGATAAATGCTATGTATTATTACAAAAAAGCTGAGGGTTTAAAACAGAGTGTTGAAGAGGTCATAGGCTTACCCATAGATTACTATGCAATTATTGATACCACCATCTTTGCCAATCTCGTGGACGCTTTGGGTGGTGTAGATGTTTATATTCCTAAAGCTATGGACTACGATGACAATGCAGGTGATTTACACATCCATTTTGATCCAGGCATGACCTATCTAAATGGTGAAGATGCCGCCAAATTTATTCGTTTTAGACACTCCGAACGTGGTGACTTTGACCGACTTGATAATTTAAAGCGCCTTGCCAATGCCTTACTGGTTAAGCTTAAAGATTTGAATGTAAGGGCTGTAACCAAACTTCCGCAATTGGTTGATGTCTTTTTTAAAGATGTTGAGACAAATGTCAGCCCTGCGCTGGTACAACAGCTTTTACCAAGACTTAATCAATTTAATTTAAGCTCCGCCACTTTACCCGTTGTTCAGTATGAAAACAGCAATGATCTTGGCTATGACCCTGTGGCTATCAATCAATTTTTAGCTACCACTTTTGGCGGTGAGGCTAAAGACTTTGCCAAGGCTCCAGAACTTACTTTGCTTATCACCAACCGAAGTGGCACAGCTGGGCTCGAGACGCTCTACAAAAAAGAGCTCATAAGTCTGGGCTTTGCTGAAGACCTTATTGTGACGCGAGAAGCCGCTGATGAGGGTGTACCGACTTATTTACTGGCTGACCAAAAACACTGGGGCGATGCTGATTACTTTGATAGCCTTTTCCTAACTAAGAAACAACAAATTGACCGTTTACCGCTGGTAGATGGTGAACGTGTCGGGCTCGAGCTGGTTCTGGGTGAAGATGCCAGTCACACCATGCTTGCTCAAAAAGCCCTTGCCTCTTACCAGAGTGCCGAAACAAACTAAATCTAAAGATTAGAGGTAATGACCATAAACGTTATAGAAGTACCTAAAGAAATCCAACTTATTGTCGATGCGCTTGATGATAAGCGTGCCAAAGACATCACCGTTTTAGACCTTCGTAAAGTTTCAGAATCGCTTGATTATTTTATCGTGGCGACAGGCGAATCAAGCTTGCAACTTTCCGCCCTTGAAGATAGCGTCAAAATGAAACTCAAAGATGAAGGCGTGCTCCCCAAAGGGGTTGAAGGCCCACCTAACCGCTGGCTACTTATGGATTATGTCAATGCCGTTGTGCATATCATGAGCCCTGAGGCCAGAGATTTTTATGATCTTGAGAGCCTTTGGGCTGACGCTGAGCGTCTCGAAGTTGTGCCTAATTAAGCTTATTTAGCTTGAATGTCAAGACACTGGGGCGAAGATATTGCTAAGGCTTATCTTTTAGCTAAGGGCTACAAGGTTCTTGCTGAAAATTACAGCATACGTGGGGGCGAAATAGACTTAATCGTTTTAAAAGATGACATTACTATCTTTGTAGAAGTTCGGCAGCGCGGTCGCAGTAATTACGGTAGCGCTGCCGAATCCATTTCGGCTCAAAAACTTAATCGACTAACTAAGACGGCACTGCATTTCATGCTAAAAACCTATCAGCGAGATGATTTAGCCATGCGATTTGATGCTATCTTAATTACTGGAAATCAGGCTAAGTATACGCTCGAGCACCTAGAAAACATCTCTCAGTAACAATCGGCTTAGACATTCTCATCATAAGATAGCTCTATGCAATTAGAAGAAGCTAGTGTATCTGACCTGCAAACCGCTATGGCCTCGGGCGACTTAAATGCCGCTATTTTAACGAAGTATTACTTAAACCGTATCGCTACCTTAGACAAAGATGGGCCAAAACTTAATTCTGTAATCGAACTCAACCCTGAAGCCCTAGAGATAGCAAAAAGGCTTGATCAGGAACGCGCGAATGGTCAACTTAGAGGGGCATTACACGGCATACCGGTATTAATTAAAGACAATATTGATACTCACGATCAGATGATGACAACCGCAGGTTCATTAGCTTTAAAGGGTTCTGTAGCAGCCAAGGATGCTTTCGTTGTTAAGAAGCTACGTGAAGCGGGCGCAATTATTTTGGGTAAGACCAATTTGAGTGAATGGGCAAACTTTCGCTCGAGCCGCTCAAGTAGTGGCTGGAGTTCTAGGGGTGGGCAAACGCAAAACCCTTATGTTTTGGGGCGCAGTCCTTGTGGCTCGAGCTCTGGCTCAGGGGTAGCTGCTGCTGCCAACCTGTGTGCACTAGCAGTTGGCACCGAAACGGACGGCTCAATTGTCTGCCCCTCATCGGTGAACGGTTTGGTTGGCCTGAAACCGACGCTAGGTCTGGTGAGTCGTTCAGGTATTATTCCGATTGCACATTCTCAAGATACGGCTGGCCCTATGACACGCAGCGTCAAAGATGCAGCTATCTTACTTTCAGCCTTAAGTGGCTACGACGAAACTGACCCCATCACGCAACACGCTTCTAGAAACATCCGTTATGAAGAACATTTAGACCGCAACAGCTTAAAAGGCAAACGACTGGGGATTGTACGCAATTTGATGGGCTACCATGAAGAGGTGGATGCCGTTGCTGAAAAGTCTTATGAAACCTTGCGTGCGTTGGGGGCTGACTTGGTTAACATCAACATGGAGAGTAAAGAAAAACTACGCGAGGTTGAATTCACGGTTTTGTTATATGAGTTTAAGCATGGTTTAAACGCTTACCTCTCAGGGTTAGAGGGTGATTTTCCCAAAACCCTCGCAGACATCATCGACTTTAATAACAAACATAGCTCTGAAGCAATGCCCTTTTTTAAACAAGAGCTTCTGATTAAAGCTCAGGCAACAGGAAGTCTTGAAGACGAGACTTATCAAACTGCTCTTAAACGCTCTAAAGAACTAGCACAACAAGAAGGCATAGATAAAGCTTTAAAAGAGCATAAGCTTGATGCTCTGATTGCCCCGACAGGCGGCCCTGCCTGGACCATTGACCGAGTGAATGGTGACAGGTATCTGGGCAGTAGCTCGAGCCTGGCAGCCGTTGCAGGCTACCCCCATATAACGGTTCCCGCAGGGTTTATCTATAACTTGCCTATAGGCTTGTCTTTTTTTGCTGAAGCTTTTAGCGAAAGCAAATTGCTAAGTTTTGCTTATGCCTTTGAGCAGGCAAGTCAGGCAAGAAAAGTCCCAGCGTATCTAGAAGAGCACCTCATTTAGGCAGTTGACGTTTGGTTAGGTTCTGCGCGATGAGGGCACTTAGTCGTTTGGCTTCAAGGTTAATCTCTCGGAGCACGCCTGTTGCTACAACTTTATAACCGCAAAAGTAAAGTCCTAACATTGCACTTTCCGAACCGCTAATTAGGGGTTGACCTTTTTCATCAAAAACACCGTCTAAATTAGGTAAAAAGGCGTTGACTCGAGCTTGATAACCCGTTGCTAAAATGATGCTGTCAAAAAAGCATTTCCTACCATCCGTAAAAATAACTGCATCTTTTTCAAAGCTATCTATGCCAGGATAAATGCAAATTTTACCCTTTTTAATCAGGTCAACCGTACCTACATCAATAAGGGGAATGCGCTTTTTAATTTTAATTTGCGCCATTGAGCCGCTATCGGCCTTGTTTAAACCATAATGTCTCAAATCACCTTTGACAGCTTTAATGATTGGCGAATTAATTCTGTCCACTAAAGTTGCAGGAAAAGGGCTTTGAGCAATAGCAATAGCCTGTATAGGAATGCCTAGCAAATCTCTTGGTATAACATTTATAGGTCCCCGAACAGACATTGAGGGTTTAGCCCCCTGTTCGTATAGGTCAATAGCAATTTCACCGCCCGAATTACCAAACCCCACGACTAAGACATTTTGCCCCTTAAAAACATCTCCCCTTTTATACTTTGTACTATGCAAAACAATGCCTTTATAAAGACCTTGACCTGACCAGCTAGGACAATAGGGGACTCGATTATAGCCAGTTGCGATGACGAGCTGGGACGTCTTATAGTGACTGTGCCCCGATTCTAGCTCCCAGAAGTCTTGTGCAAACTTTGCACTCAAAAGCTCCTCACCATATGCAATCTCGAACCCAAAATGCTTGGCATAGTTTGCAAAATACTCAGTCATTTGTTCACGTGACGGGTAGCGTCCATACTGTTTGGGTATAGGCAAATAAGGTAAAGAAGAAAACGCCCTAGCGGTATGCAGATGTAACCGCTCATAATGCTTATGCCAGCTGGCTCCTGGCTTTTCAGCTTTTTCGAGAATGAGGCTGCTTATACCTTGCTGTTTAAGACAGGCAGCCACTGAGAGTCCAGCAGGTCCTGCCCCTACTATGATAATTGGATAAACCATTTTAGTCTTGCCCATCGTTTAAAGCTTCCATAAATGATAGTCATTCTACCTTTTAAACTAAGGCCTTCTAAATAAGCCTTAGTTTTCTGTAACAATTTCGTTACAAAGCTTTTTTAGACTAGATCAGAGTATGTCTGGATTTCTCGTTTTATAACTGTTTGCTTTGAGAGGTAATAGCTTCGTGGAACGCATAACCTTTAATCAGCTCTCGACAATGGCGGATTTTGCCCCGCCTTCTTTGCATATTGTTCACGAGTTAAATGAAAAAGCCTGGCGCTCGAGGCTAAGTGACCGCCATCTTTGCAGGCGTCTTAGTGGTGAAGCCTATGAACTCTCAGCCAGCAATCAACCTCCTTATGCAACAGGTATCGCTGAAAGCCTAGTGAATTTAGGTTTTGTTGCATTTCAAGAAGATCAGTATGATGATGCCCTTAGCAAAGCGCTTGAGGCGCAGACCATCCTTGAAAATGGCTACGACCGCACGTGGTTGTCTCGGGTTTACAATGTTCTTGGTGCAACTTTAAGCCACCTTGGAGAACGCTCGAGCGCCATCGATTTTCTCTATAAACAAATCGGCTTAAGTCAAGAACTAAATGATAAAGAAAATGAGGCGAGCGGCTATAACAATCTAGCGATTGCTCATTTAGGCTTAGATGCTGAGAAATCCCTGAAGTATTACCATAATGCTCTGGCGCTTTTAAGAGAACTAGGGAACCGAAAAAGCGAAGCTGTCACCCTGCATAACATTGCGGAGTGTTTAATTGACAAAGGCGCAAGTAGCGATGCCAGACCTTACGCCTTGCACACACTTGAGCTTGCTAAAAAGTTAGGGCTTAGTCATATAGAAATTTCAACCTTGGGTCTTTTGGGCAAAATTCATCTTGCCGAAAATAAAGCCGCTGAAGCCCTCAGCTATTTTGAAAATGCCCTCGCTCAAGCAACGCAGTATCACCCCAAGCAAGAGTCAATTATTCTTAAATGTCTGGGAGATTATTATCTCAAACAAAATCAGCCTGCTGAAGCCCTCACTTATTTACACAGAGCGCTCGAGCTAGCCGAAACAAGTGCTCATAAAGCACGTATTTACGCCTGCCATGAGAGCCTTGCCCATACTTTTGAAAAATCAAATGATTTCGCTAAGGCGCTCGAGCACTTCCGAGCCTTTCATCAGCTAAAAGAAGCGGCCTTTAAAGAAGAAAATGAGCAAAAAGTCCGCTCTTTAGAGGTTTTGCACCGCACCGAAGTGAGTAAGCGTGAAGCTGAAATGCAAAGGCAAAAAAATACTGAGCTTCAGCGCTATGTTGTCGAGCTTGAAACCCTAAATGAGCAAGTCAAAGAACTCAGCCTGCGCGACCCGCTTACAAGTGTTTATAACCGCAGGTATTTGCTCGAGCATGGCGTCAAGCTCTTTAACCAGGCAAAGCGATACGAAAGACCCCTTAGCAGCGTCCTATTAGATGTTGATCATTTTAAACAGGTAAATGATACGTTTGGGCACAGTATTGGCGATCTTGTCTTAAAAGCGTTAGCAAAACTCTTGTCAACTGCTTTAAGAAGTGCTGATATTTTGGCCCGCTATGGCGGCGAAGAATTTGTCATCTTGATGCCTGAAACCAGGCTAGACAGCGCTGTGCTTGCCTGCGAACGCCTAAGAAAATTGGTGGAGTCTTATACTTGGTCAGACATCCACCCAGATTTGTCAATCACTATCAGCATAGGTGTAGCCGCAGACTTGAGTTTAGCCGATTACAACGCCCAACTTGACCTCGCAGATGCAAAACTCTACGAGGCCAAACGAACAGGGCGTAACAAAGTTTGTGCTTAGCTTAATCCCCGGCGACAGGTTCTTTTTTCTCAGGTAGCTTATAAGCTTCTTTGGAAGGTTTAAGCGGTCTTGGTAGCCAGTAGGGGCGGCGCGTACCGTCTGGGCTAAACTCGCTAGCTCTACGCGTCTTGGCTAGCCACTCATGGAAACTATCATGAGCCTTTTGGGTGTTTACCTTGACATCACCGTGGCGGTCAGTCGGGTGTGCTCGCTCAACCTTTACCGCCTGGTGCCAACAGTGCATACCACTTATGGGGTCAGGGTGAACTTCAAAGGTGATATTCTGGTGAACCCCAACATCACTCCACCAGATGCGGCTGGTATCCGCATCTTCAGAAACAAAAGGCACTACCCCTTTTTCCTTTTTCATCGACCACTCAGCACCCTGATTATCTAGCGTCACCAGATTGCTTAAACCACGATTACCACCATGCTCATCATCTAGACGCCAGCGCCCAAAGTGGTGACTACAGGCCACAATATCTGGTCGTATACCTTCAGTAACCCAAGCTTTAAGCACAAAATAGCCAATTCGAGTGTTCACTCTAACCAGATCACCTGTTTTTACATTGAGTTCTCTTGCCTTTTTCGGGTGCATCCAGAGGGGGTTGGTATGAGCAATTTCGTCTAGCCATTTACTGTTGGCACTACGCGTATGAATTTGAATGGGAATGCGGAAGTTTGGTAAGAGACACATCTCCCCTTCGCGCATATTTTCTGGGTGAACATGGCTTTTTATGTAGCCAGGAAGAGCGTATTCAGGCCAACCCCAGTCACGTAAGGTAGGACTATAAAACTCGAGCTTGCCACTGGGCGTAGGCCAGCCTCTTTTCACACTCTCCCCTACTTTTATGCCGACAGGTTTACGACCATCTGCCAAAGCATCAGCGTGCGGTGCGTAGCTACCTTTGCCACTTTCGCTATAGACAATGCCGTCTTGCTCGGTAGCATTTTTTAGCTCGGCTTCAGGAACCATTTCTAAATACTTGGCACTGGGCGTGCTGGTTACCTCAAAAGCTCCATAACGGCGCATATATTTGAGAGCTGTCAGATTTTCCTTGGCCGCAGCTTCTTTTAAACCAGGAACCCCATGTTCAAAGGTATGCGCATAGTAGTCATCAACCGTCATCTTCTCGCCTGGTTTATCAGGCTTTTCAAAATATTTGCGAATGTCCAGCGCATTATCTGGGTCAATGCGCCAGCTCAGCTCCATCCAAAATTCGTTTTCTTCCCAAACTTCCCCAGGGTTCACATCACGTGAATCTTTAAAAGCCTTACCAATACGTTCATAGTATTCAC
>JAHEBB010000780.1 GCA_024642575.1 Trueperaceae bacterium
AGCGTTATGCCAATCAAACCAATGAAGACGGCTGGAAAGATATCATTGTAGCTTATCCAGGAGAGGTCACCCGTGTGGTGGCTAAGTTTGATAGACCTGGGCGTTTCGTCTGGCACTGCCACATCCTATCGCATGAAGATCATGAGATGATGCGGCCTTTTGAAGTTGGTTAATGGACTAAGCTAATCTGGTCAACGCTTACTCTGACCTTAAGCTACCACCCCGTGGGTTTGGTAAAACTTCCTTGCTGAGGTAGAGGTTGATAGTTATGGTCAATTTAATTTTGCTCTAGAGCAGCAAGGGGAGTATGAATTAAAAGTAGTGGTTGAAGCGAAAATGATTTCAGTTTCTCCTTTAAGGGTTAACTAAGGCTTTGAGACTTGCTTAAGTCAACACCCTAGGCACTTACACCGTCTCACCCCCGTTCTTGAATTATCATAAAATCACTAAGTCGGTTATATCTGCAAACTTAACCGGATTCAAGCAGCGCATCCAAGCGGCGAATTACCGTCATGGGCAAAATAACATCACGGTAGGCCTCATGTAAGGATCGGAGAAAAAATTCCCGCTAAGCTAGTTTGGCTTTTCCTGACAGCGTTTCTCGTCTTAGATTTTTGGATTACTAAGGTATCATAATGCTAAGTTCTTAACTGTCCCATTTTTGAGTATAAATAAGACAGTTAAGTATGAAAATGCCCAGTTTTTCCCAGTAGCAAGGGATTTTAGTAATTTTAATCAACACTTGAAAATGGGACAGTTGGTAAATATTTATGCATGAAAATAACCAAAAACCAATTTAGCGGGAAAAATTTCCCCATTCCTTAGTTAAGGCCTTTTTAAGTGAATCAAATTCTACAAACTCTACTAATACAGCAAACATTTTGAACTCCTTTGTTAAATATGAAGCAGCGAAAGCCGATGCTGGCATAAAACAATCAAGTAAAATTTTTTCTAAGTTGAATCCTGAATTAACTGAGAAATGGGAACAAATCAAGCAAAAGCTTGACTTTGAATCCAGTGCTTAGTTCCCAAACTATAAAGAAGTCTTCTCATAGGTCAAACTAAACATACTCTCAGTAATCCACCTTTTAAACGAAGGGTCATCACTAAACCTCTTATACAGCTCAGTATGGTCAGACAAAATAGAAATCATCGCTCGACTCAGCGCTTTATCATGCTCGAGTTTAGCCACTTTCTTATCACTGTTCTTCATAGCGTTGATATAAGCTTTATCTGCTTTAACCATTTCAGGTAAATCTTCAGAGATTACCTTTTTGATTTTGTCAGCATCTTTCCAAGGAATATTGCCAAACTGATCGTTGAACATATTCAAAATGACACTCAGCGGATCAAGTTCTGGTTCTTGCTTAAAACCTCCCCCACCAAGCGGTACAGGATCAATTTCAGCATCTTTATCAGCAAGTGATATTGAGCGTTGAGCTTGCACTTCAGCCCGATAGCTATCCATATCAATGGTTTCTAAAATACCTTTTGCAAAGTCCTCTTCTTTAGGTGCAGGTAGTTTAGGCGTTAAGAAGTTTAGGTATATAGAGAGCTTCTCCCACTCCATACTGGTGTAAGGCAAAACAGCAGCTAAGAAATTATAGGTTCTAACAAACGCTTTGGCTTTGCTCTTAAACTCTACCTGGCCTGGTTCATCTAAATCAGCTATGTAACGCGCTCGAGCACTATCTAGAATCGGATCAAGCGTGTCACGTTCTGCCCCTGTTATATAACGCTCTACTAAAGCCTCAACTTCTTCAGGGGTGTAGACTTGATAACCATCAAGATCAGCTTTTAAATCATGTAGCTTATTAGGATCAGTAGCTTCACTTAAAATAGTAGTGCGGTAATAACGATCAAAAGACTTTTCAATCACTTCGGTATCATTCATAAAATCAAGCACAAAGGTGTCGTGTTTTTGAGGGTGGGCTCTATTTAGCCTTGAGAGGGTTTGTACGGCTTTAACATCAGACAGTATCTTATCGACATACATCGTGTGCAGTAAGGGTTGGTCAAAGCCTGTCTGGTACTTATCAGCCACAATCAAGAAGCGATACGGATCTTCTTCAAACTTTTTAGGAATATCATTACTCGGAAAGCCATTAAAATACGCTTCACCATGTTTTTGACCTGTGCCATAAAAATCATGTTCACTTGAGAAAGCAATGATGGCTTTATAAGGGCTTTTACGC
>JAHEBB010000781.1 GCA_024642575.1 Trueperaceae bacterium
TCAATGGCACTGATCTTTTCATGATTACACGATCACTATCCTTCCAAATGAAGCGTTTGATGGACTATGAGTACCACCTTCAGGCAGGTGAACTTCGAGAACGTGTGGCTCGTTACCTTATACAGCTTTCCAAAACACCTCTTGCCAATATCAATGAAAAAGGTCAGATTATGGTATCGGCCACCCATGAGCTTTTGGCTGAAGGTACTGCCAGTACCCGTGAAAGTGTTTCAAAGATTGTTTCTGAACTTCGTAACGAGGGCATTATTGACTCAGGTTATCGTAATATCATTATTGTAAACAAAGAAGAACTAGAGATGATGGCGGAAGGGTTTTAGACGCAATCAAATTGATACCACTGCTAATTTACAGTGGACTAAGCCAACTATAAACACTAACAAACTTATATTTAAAATCAACACCCAAGACTAAAGAAAAGGAGGTCATCATGACCACAAACCTAAACAAGAAAATCGAAATATGGCGTCAAGATAACGAGACTCAAGACCTCTGGCACGGTGAAAATAACCTAATTATAAACACTTCTGCCCTAAACGAGCGAGAAACCTATCTAGAAATAATGCGCATACCAAGTGCTAGTGGGGGGTTTTGGCACAACGCCCAAAATAGAATGCAGTGCTAGGAAACCAGCTAATACCCTACTTAAGCTAAACTTACAATTTTTTTCTCGCCTTTTAAGAGTCGCTTAATTACGTCTTCAAGTACAAATGGATCATCTTTAAGAACAAAAGCACTCGCACCTGCATCAAAAGCTTTACTAATCAGAAACCTCTCATCATGAGCAGTTAAAACAATGATCAAATAGTCTGGATTTTCAGCACATAATCGCCTTGAAAGCTCAATGCCTGTTATGCCTGGCATACTTAGGTCAGTAATAATAATGTCAGCGGATTTGTGAATTGGATCCTCTAAAGCTTCAGGTCCTGAAGCAGCTTGACCAATCACAACTAAACCAAAAAGACGACTAATAAAGCCTACTATCATTCGTCTCAAAGTGTTGTGGTCTTCAACAATGTAAACCTTGTGCTGCTTATTTGGGTCATTGAGTTGGGATTGAGTATTTGGCACAAGATGATCTCCTTTAAAAGTGCCAAAAGCTTTCTAGAGCCTAAAAAGGCATCTTCATCCCATTCTAAATGCCCTGCTTGGCAAAAAGATAGTTATTAAAGTACCTTGATTAGGCGCAGATTTAATCTCGAGCCTTCCACCAAACATGCGTAAGCGTTTATGTGCGCCTGATAGACCTAATCCTGTGCCATCATGAAGGGTTTCATCAAGCAAAAAGCCTTGACCGTCGTCTTTAATACTAACTATTAAGCCATAATCATCCACCTTGATACTGAGTTGGGCCTCACTCACATTTGCATGCTTGACCACATTGAACAGTAATTCACGGCATAAATTAAAGACAAGGGTTCTCATGGCTTTGGACTCAAGGTCACAGCTCTCAACACTAGAGATGTGAATGTTTAAACCATAACGTTCTTGCATTGTTTCGGCTAGCCACTTTAGGGATTTGCAAAAATCTATTTCATCAAGAATGGGGGGATTTAAATCTTTGGTAATATTCCTAGTAACCTGCATCGTATTATGTAAAATCGAATCTAGCTCTAAAATATTGGGGTCATCATTAGGAATCGCAAAATGCCTTTTTATGGTGTTAAGCGCAAACTGTAGGGCATAGAGTTCTTGTTGTACTGTGTCATGCAGGGTGGTAGCTAAAGCCTGACGTTCTTTTTGTTCCGCTAGACTTAACTGACCCGCCAAGTCTTGGACTTCTTGGGTTCTTTGTAAAACCATTTTCTCGAGCTGATTCGCAAAGTCCTTCTGGTTCTCATATAAACGTGCATTCTCTAAAGCGATAGCAGCTCGGCTAGCTATTTCTTGGGCGAACTTAAGATCGTCAATAGTAAACTTGTCTTCGCTTTCAGTACTTACCAGTGTTAATGCCCCAGTGATGGCTTGTGGTGTCTGTAGGGGAACAATAAGAGCAGAGTGATAACCAACAGCCCGAAGCAATGCAAGCTCTACATCATTTTTTGCCACAGCAATAAGCATATCATCGGTAATATTTGGACTAGCCACACATCACTTAGAAAGTAAGTAGAGGTTACTCAAGGGAATGTCTAAGATAAGGGTGTGAACACTCAATCAAAGGAGAAAAAACTTG
>JAHEBB010000782.1 GCA_024642575.1 Trueperaceae bacterium
AGGGTTTTCTTGATGCTCTTAAAGACTACCCTGATATGAAATATATTCTTACCTTGCAAGAAAGCATAGCTGTCCTGGCGGCAGACGGCTATGCAAGGGCCACCAAACGTCCAACCTTAGTGCAAATTCATAGTTCGCCTGGTTTAGGTAATTCTATTGGTGCGCTTTATCAAGCAATGCGCGGACATTCTCCGCTGGTCGTTATTGGCGGCGATGCTGGTGTGAAGTATCAGGCAATGGACGCGCAGATGGCTGCTGATTTGGTAGCGATGGCCAAGCCTGTTACCAAGTGGTCAACGCAGGTATCTGACCCGACCTCAACCTTGAGAGTTTTACGTCGGGCTATCAAGATAGCGGCTACCCCCCCCATGGGGCCGGTTTATGTCTGTCTGCCAGAAGATATTTTGGCAGCACCAATGGTGGAAAAGGTCTTTCCGACTTCTATACCTTCAACTCGAGTTTTACCAAGTGCTGGTTTTATTGAAGAAGCCGCTGAGCTTTTGGCAGCAGCTAAAAAGCCTATGATTTTTATGGGTGATGGCGTTGCCTATTCAGGAGCCCAGGCAGAGCTAACTGAAATTGCAGAGCTTCTTGGAGCTGAGGTCTGGGGAGCCGATGCAGGCGAGTTAAATATGAGCTTTAGTCACCCTCTCCATATGGGTTCAACCGGGCATATGTTTGGTTTTGCCAGTAAACCCATTATGGCGTCTGGCGATGTCAACCTTGTTGTTGGGACCTACATTTTGCCAGAGGTTTATCCTGAACTGGGGGATATTTTTGGTGTAGATGCCAAGGTAATTCATATTGATCTGAATGCCTACGAGATTGCCAAAAATCACTCGGTAGATTTATCAGTGGTGAGCGACCCTAAACTTAGTCTAGCAGCCTTGATTAAAGACTTAAAAGATCGTCTGAGCAAAAAGCAGAAAGAGCAGGCTCGAGCCAGACTCGAGGACTATGCAAAAAACAGAGCCAAAAAGCATCAGGCTGAACTTGCTGAAGATGTTAAAGTCAAAGATGAGGTCCCCCTTCACTTCTCGAGGTTTATAGAAGAATTGGCACCCCAACTGCCCGAAGACGTGGTGGTGTTTGATGAAGCGCTTACCAGCTCGCCCGCACTGACCCGCTATTTGCCACCAGAAAAAGCTGATCACTTTTTCCAGACTCGAGGGGGCTCATTAGGCGTAGGTTTCCCCGGTGCTTTAGGCTTAAAACTAGCCTATCCGAAAAAACGTGTTATTGCGTTTTCAGGGGATGGTGGCAGTATGTATACGATTCAAGCCCTCTGGAGTGCAGTACGTCACGATCTGGACATTATCTTTATTGTGTGTAACAACGGCTCTTACCGCTTATTGCAAGCCAATATTGAGGTCTTCTGGAAAGAGCACGATATCCCCAAACATGATTATCCGTTAGCTTTTGATTTGTCAGTACCCCCCATTCATTTCGCTGATCTTGCCAGAAGTTTACAGGTTCAAGGCATAAGAGTTGAAAAACCGTGGGAAGTTGGCCCAGCTATAAAACAAGCTTTGGCACACCCTGGCCCTTTTTTAATTGATGTTGTGATAGAAGGAAATACCCACCCCGAACGAATTGGTAGAACCTGCGGACAGTAACTATTTATAGCTTTTCTTGTAACTAAACATTAGCTCGAGGTATAGGAGGAATAATCATGAGTAGTGGTCCTTTAACCGAAGCCGAGATCAGAACCTTTGTCGCAGCCTGGTATCAGGCTCTGGATTTTCATGTGCCTTTTGAGGATATTTATCTGCTTTTAGCCACAGAAGGATTAAGTGTTAAATTTCCTGACGGTGACATTCATGATAAAGCTAGTTTTAAACTATGGTATGACCGAGTAACTAACCTCTTCTTTGATGAAAACCATTATGTACAAACGGTCGATATGGATATTCAAGGTGAAGAGGCTACCTTAGATGTTGTGGTGGGTTGGCAGGCCAGTTGGTGGGAACCACCTGCTGCCAAAAGTAAACGCACCTCTATGGACGCAACCCAGCGCTGGACGGTTAGGCGCTCGAGTCGAAATAACTATGGCCTAGAAATCGTTAGTTATAACGCCACAGTTAAACCTTTTAATTACGCACCAGGCTTTGCCAGACTTTAAATGGCATCCCAGATGACCAGGTGAATAGATGCAAATCTCAGTGACGATTAACGATACGCTTTATGAG